>CAYTVM010000088.1:0-6836 GCA_964441685.1 uncultured Atribacterota bacterium
CTTCCCCAACATAATTAAAGTCACGATTCATATTGGTAGAATGCTTCCTTAATTTTATCAACTCAAATCAGGTGGTTCTCCGGCCATCTGTCTTTTTGATAAATATATTTTTCCAATTTTTAAACTCTAAAAGATTTATAGTTATCTTAATAATGCTTCAGTAATCGCATCAACAAATTCAGGTATTTCAGGTGGCGTCCTTCCGGTAACAAGCCGTCCATTAATACATGCTGCCCAATCTGTATTAAATGTTCCTCCCATGATTTCAACAGAATTTTTACATGCAAGCCATCCGGTCATTTTTTTGTCTTTTACTAAATCAGCTGCCGCTAAAGCAATAGGACCATGACAGATAGTGGCGATTATTTTTCCTGCCACCCATACTTCTTTTAACCATTCTGTATTACCTGTTTCAACAATATTCCATGGACAAAATGCACCTGGAATCTGTACGGTATCAAAATCAGACATCTTAACATCTTGAAGTTTTTTAATATTATAATAGCAATCTGGTATTTCCTGAAACGGAATAGTGGTACCATAATTTCCAACAATTACATCAAGCCCCAATAAAGGAGGTCTTGACCTAAGTACAGATTCAAAGGTTGCCAATGTTACCTCCGCACCTCTATAAACATACTCCAATAAAGGAGCTACAAGTTCAATGTCTTCATAATCGTTACTTACAGTAATTAAAATCTTTTTTCCTTTTAGTATATTTTTTCTGTAATCTTCAAAATCAGGATCAAAGACTTTGCATAAAACTCTTAGTAATTCAGGTGTATTAATTGTATCCATGGCAGTTATAATTTTTTTGTCTCTTATAACTGGTGATGCTTCATAATCTGCAATTTTTTTGAGCATATAGTTTACCATCTTATTACCTGTACATTTTACACCTTTCATAATACCTGCAGCAATAAAAGGCATTGAGCCTGAACCAATAGAGCACATATAAGCACCATTATCATTAGCTTCTCTTATAAACTTTATTACCTTATCGTCGGTTACCATTACATCTGCTGAATGCCCGCCAATTATAATTAACGCATCATATTCTTTGGGGTCTGCTTTTCTCATACTTTTATAATAAGTTGTTTTGTTTCCCCCCATAACCGCTATCGGGTCAACATGCAAACCCCACATTCCTTCAACACCTTTTGTTGAAATTGCAGGTCTTGTATGTTTCCATTTTATCCAATCAACAAGTAAAAATTCACATATGCCTCCATATTCGCCTATATATGAAATTAAATAGTAGGCCTGAAAATCACTGAACTCACTAGCAATAATAACACCAATTTTTTTTCCAGCTAAAGGGCCTTTAGGTTTAATGCTTCCACCATATTCCCCGGACCATATTGTTGCATCATCATGTTCTGCTATATCTATCCCGGTATTTCTTACAACATCTAAAAACGATAAATCAGCAGATAACTTATTTGTTTTATTTTTCATTTTCATTTACCTCCATTAATTTTTATTGCTTTAGAGTAAAAAATCTAATGCCTTTATATTTTGAGCTTATTGATTTATATATATTCTATCTAACATGACATATCTTCCCTGAAAAATATGTCTACAATTTACATAAATAAATGATAACATATTATATCTTCTATAAAATAGGTCAATTCCTTTTATTTTAGTTATATTTTATTAAAAAAACCTTGGTATTCATCATATTCTAATTCCACACTCTTACTTTGATAAACAATTGTTTCTTTTCTGATTTCGGCAACGAATTAATCTCATGTTGAAAATATACAATAAACGCTACCTGATTAATCAGGTAGCGTTTATTGCTTCTACTTATAAAGCGTGCAAGTTTTTTAAAATATTAGCTATTTAGGAGGATCAAAGTATTCTTCTTTCATTGTTGAAACAAATTTTGCTGTGTTGGCTTCCAAGGTTTCTTGATATTTTGGTAAGCCTGCTTGGTCTAGCAAGAAATATCCAGAGTTGATGAAGAAAGGCTTGTCTTTTTTGTAGGTGTATCCATCTTTTAACAGTTTAAGTGCATAGATACCTACATAACCCATCGCATAAGGGTTTTGAGTCATTGTTCCATACATATATCCCTTTTCGATAGCTGTTAAAACGTCTTGAGAATCGTCGATACCAACTGCAACAATTCTCTTTTCATCTTTTTCCATCATTGTTTTTGCAAGAACTTGTGCGTTAACGTAACCAACACAGATAATGCCATCAACTTCATCAATATATGAAGCATACATTGAGCTAATAGCTTTTTCTGCACGCTCTGTATCATCCGTGTCAGCTAATTCTTGATATAAAACAAATCCGGCATTTTCCGGTTTTGCAAGAACTGCTCTAACGGAAGCTTGTCTCTTTTGTGTATTTGTATCTGCAAGTCTGCTGCATAAATGAACGATGTTACCTTCTGTTAATCCATTTGCTTTTAGCTTGTCAATAACAGCCTGTAGACCAAATCCAACAGATGCATAAACGTCAGTTGCAAAACAGAAGTCAGCATCTGATGGTTCTGCAGGAGATCCACCCATTGTTACACAAGGTATTCCAGCGTTAACCATTTTTGTAATCTGCTCATTTCCTGCAACTGCGTCTGATGGGAACATTGCAATACCTTTAGCTCCTCTAGCAATAATACCATCAAGAATTTGGTTCTGTTCTGTTTGATCCCATTCCTGTGGACTTAAAATGTAAGGTTCTGGAATCCCAAGATCTTTAGCAGCTGCTTTTGCACCCGGTTCCCACTTATCAAAGAAAGGATGAACTCCTCCGTATACGACAGCAAATTGATAATCTGAATCTGCTGCTATTGCTCCACATACTACCAAAGACAGTAACACGACTAGTGCAAACATAATTAAACTAAATTTTTTCATTTTATTTTACTCCTTTTTTTTTACTTTTTTTAACTCTTCTTTTAACTCCTACATTTTTTTACTCTAATATTTTTTTCTCCTTTCATGTTATTTATTAAGCTTTATATCCGCTTAATATTAGCATTTATGTGGGTATAATTTAATCCATAATTAATTTCATTATCTTCGTGCTCATCTCTCCATATACTTTAGAGTTTTTCAATTCACCCGTAATTTTTCCAGCTTTAAACACCACAATCCTATCCGCAATTTGAATAATCTCCTGCATGTCTGAGGTAATACAGATAATAGATTTACCTTCTTCGGTCAAGTTATGCATAAGTCTATGAATCTCTGCTTTAGTCTTTACATCTATACCAACAGTAGGTTCGTCAATTATTAAAATATCGGGTTCTACTGAAAGTCCTTTGGCAATACTCACCTTTTGTTGGTTTCCACCGCTAAGGTTATTTACCACCTGATTTATTGATGGTGTTTTGATATCAAGCTCCTCTTTAAATTTATTCGCAACTTCCTGTTCTTTTTTAAAATTTAACATACCGAGACGGTTTTTTATTTTATTTAACATAGAAGATGAAATGTTTATTTTAATACTGTGATCGAGGAAAAGTCCTTCTTCTTTTCTGTTCTCACTCAAATAATAAAGCTTATGTTTGCTTTGCATCTGCCTGATATTTTTAGCCACAGCTTTTTTCCCATTAACAAATTCTTCACCTTCTATTGGCGGGTCATATCCAATCAATGTTCTTGCAAACTCTGTTCTTCCTGCACCTACAAGTCCATACCACCCAAGAAGTTCGCCTTTATACATTTTAAATGATTTTGGTTTAGGAGAATCGACGCTACGAAGCATCTTTGTTTCCAAAATAACTTCCTTATCTGAAAAATCTCTATCTTCAAAAGCCCTAAACTCTTCTGTTCTTCCAACCATCATCGTGATAAGTTTAAATCTCGTTAAGTCTTTTATCGGAACATGCACATCCTTAGTTCCTGCACCTTTTACATTTTTCCCATCTCTTAAAACTGTCACAGTATCCGCAATATTAAAAACTTCTTCAAGCTTATGTGAAACAAATATGAATGTAACACCTTCATTCCTAAGATTTCTGATCAAATCGAGCAAATCTTCCCCTTCTTTAACAGATATTGATGCTGTTGGTTCATCGAGCAAAATGATTCTTGCATTAGATGACAAAGCTTTTGCAATTTCTACCAATTGTTTTTTACCAGCACTCAGCTCTTCAACATTCTTAGTAGGCTCAAGATCAAGCCCAACAAGGTCAATATATTTTTGTGCATCTTGGTTAATTTTTTTTTGGTTAATCGTAGAGGTCATTTTCTTGCAATATTGCTCAATCATTATATTTTCTGCAACGGTAAAGGTGGGAATTAAGTTTCTTTCTTGATGTACAACATTTATTCCATGTGTAAAAGCTTCTTGTGGGTTGAGCAAAGAAACTTTTTCACCATTAATGAATATGGATCCTTCGTTTGGCTGATAAACGCCTGTTAAAATCTTTATAAGCGTGCTCTTCCCCGCACCATTTTCTCCTACAAGGGCATGTACTTCACCTTTTTTAAGACTGAAATTAACATTATCTAAAGCTTTTACACCAGGGAAAACTTTGGTAATGTTTTTTAGCTCTAATATATAATTTTCCATCATATGGCACTACGCTCCGATCTTTCCAAATTTTCTTCTCTAATCGCTCTAAGTCTATCTAGTCCAACTGCAAGCAGTATTATTAAACCTTCCATAAATTCAACTATAAAAATGTTTATTTTCATATGTACAACACCATTTGAAACTAAAGCTAATAAAACTCCACCAAGAACAGCACCTAAGACATTAACCCGTCCTCCTTCCATTCTTGTTCCACCAATAAGGGGGGCTGCAAAGGAGAACAACATCCAGACCTTACCAATGTCAGCGTTTACAGCCCCTAATCTCGTGCTAAATAATATACCAGCAGAAGCCGCCAAAACTCCAGAAATTATATGTTTAAAAATCAAAACCTTATTAACATTAATGCCTGAAAGGATAGCAGCTTTTTGATTCCCGCCAACAGCTAGTATTTGCCTACCAAGACTGGTGTACTTAAACAGTACCCAAATTATCACCGCAAAAATAATCATTATAACAAGCATTAAAGACAATACACCAAAAATGTTGTATGCCCCAATCCAATCATAACCTTCTGGCATATCGTAGAATGGCTTTGCATGTGTTATTCCCAGGCTAAATCCCGTGAATACAGCCATTGTTGCCAAGGTCGTAAGCCAACAAATTTCAGCAGTACCACCAAGTCTTGTAATGATAAAACCGTTAATCGCTCCACAAAATACACCAATACAAATACCTAAAATTATTGCAAATTCCCAAGGGATTCCTGTTCTTTTTATTAACGCCCCACATACAACCGCTCCAAGCCCACCGATAGCTCCTACAGAAATGTTCAGACCTCCTCCGGCCATAACAACCATCTGCGCTAAACCGACTAAAACAGTGATAGAGCAGATTCTAGAAACGGCAATAAAATTATCTATCGAGAAAAATGTATCGCTACTATTCCCGACAAAAATTGATAAAACGATAATGGCAAGTAGTACTCCCATTGTATTATTTATGACAAATCTTTTCTTTTTAATTGATGTAACACTTACAATGTTAATTGGTTTTTTCAAATTGCTTGCCTCCCTCAATTATTAAACCTCTACCCTCGCCTGTATTCATCGATTCTCTTATCTTGTTTATTGCAAATGCAAGCAACAAGATACCTCCTGTAAATGCCTGAAACCAGTAAAAACTAACTCCAACTAGAACCAAAGCATTTGTAATTATTGTCATAAGGGCAGCTCCAAGAAATGTTCCAACTACAGAAACTTTTCCACCAGACAACAATGTTCCGCCAAGTATCGGCGCTGCAAAAGATATTAGTAACCATGTGGACCCTATGGAGGTTTGAGCTGCACCTAACTTGGAAATTGTCAAAACAGCTGCTAATCCTGCAAGCAATCCGCTAAGCCCATGAGCTAGTCTAATTGTACTTCCAGAGTCTATTCCTGCATAATCCGCTGCCTTAGCATTAACTCCCGTTGCCAGTATTCTTCTGCCGGTAACAGTTCTGTTGAATAATATCCATAATATAAACATAGTTATAAAAACAAATATTAATAGAATTGGCACTCCCCAAAGGTTTCCCTTAGCAATCGCTTTAAATGAATTTGGTATATTCCTGAAAAAGCGATTTTCTGTAGCTGTCATATTTAAACCATGATATACGCTTGCCAACGCCAAGGTGATAATGAATGCGTTAATTCTTGTTTTCACTATGAGAAAACCTTGGAAATATCCGAGTAAATATCCTGCAGCCATGCTTATTATCATCGCTATCGCATAAGGAATCCCTATCAACTCAAGCAATGCCCCGAAGATCATTCCAGCACAACCACCAATGGCACCAACCGCCAGATTAAACTGCCCAACTCCTAACGTTACCATCTGAGACATACCCACAATGGCAAAAATAGATATATCTTTTATTATAGAATCAAGATTATAGGCAGAAAAAAAACCACTTGTAAAAATTGTCAATAATGTACACAATAAGACTACTGCGAATGTAATGCCTGCCAAATCATTGCGTAAAATTTTTCGTAAAGCTGTTTTAAACACTAGTAGACACCCCATTTTCAAAATTTATTTTACTATCCCTACTACACATAAGCTTCATAGCTAATCAGAAAACCTCTATATTTGTTCTTTATATTCTGCCAGTAGGCAACTCAATTTTCTCACCTATGATCAAAGATTAATCATAACCGAAATACTTTCCAATTTTTCCCTTAAAATACAACTTGTTATTTATTACTTTCCGGGTCCAGGAAACACCAAAATATTTTTGTGTTGTTATCCCCCGGATTATTTGCATAATGCACTTCTTTTGCGGGTATTTGAACCATCTC
>CAYTVM010000089.1:0-6772 GCA_964441685.1 uncultured Atribacterota bacterium
AGCACCCTTTTGGCACCATAAAACGAGGCTGGGGAGCCTATTATTTCCTGACCAGGAGGAAAGTCTCAGTCAGTGCCGAGATTTCCCTATCCTTTCTGGCCTATAACCTCAAACGGGCCATCAACATCCTGGGAACAGAAGAGATATTAAGAAGATTAAGGCAAAGAAGGAAAGTGATACTGGCATAAGTATTAATTTTACCTTCCGCTAAGCTTATTTTATTATACAAGTCTTATTTTTAGGTAAATATGCACAAAGATGGGGGTACACTCTAATAAAAGTTAGATAGTGTGAGCTTTTGTGAAAAAATGTTATCATTAATTTTCACACGCTCTGACGGACCCTCTGTCACATATATTTTTAATAGGGAGAAAAAAATATGAGCAAAGATAGCAGTCAAGAAAAAGTAATCATTGATTTTCGCATTATAATGGCACTAATGATTACTCTAATTTTTTGGGCTTCTGCTTTTGCCGGTATTAGGGCAGGATTAAAAGCCTATAGTCCGGGGAATTTAGTCTTTTTCCGTTTTTTGACTGCATCAATAGTTTTATCAGTTTATGCAATAATTACCAGGATGCCTTTTCCTGAAAAAAAAGACCTGCCTGCAATATTTTATCTTGGGTTTATGGGGATAACCGTTTATCAACTTGCTCTCACCTACGGAGAATTAAAGGTAACTGCAGGTTCTGCCAGTCTTTTAATTGCTTCTGGTCCAATTTTTACTGCTATTCTGGCGATGTTTATTTTAAAAGAAAAGATTAAGATTTGGGGCTGGATAGGGATTATCATCAGTTTTTTAGGCGTAAGCTTGGTGGCCATAGGGGAAGGCGAAGGAGTTAGATTTGAACCGGCGGCTTTTTTGATTTTATTAGCTGCTATCAGTACGAGTTTTTATTTTGTTTTGCAAAAGCCTTATTTGAAAAAATATTCACCTTTAAGATTTGTTACCTATGCAATCTGGAGCGGAACTTTTTTTCAATTATTTTTTTCACGAGGTCTATTTCAAAATATAAAAAGTGCACCGATTGAGGCAACGCTTGCTATTATTTATATGGGTATTTTTCCGGCGGCCCTGGCTTATATTACCTGGTCGTATGTCCTTTCCCGCATCCCAGCTTCTTTAGCCGGGAGCTATCTTTATCTATCTCCGGTATTAGCCATATTAATTGCCTGGATATGGTTAGGAGAAATACCTATCTTATTATCATTAGGTGGAGGGGCACTAGCTCTGGCCGGGGTAATCATTGTGAATGTTTGGGGGAGATGAGGGTTTTTTAAAAAAAATAAAAATATTTTAAATAAAAAAAAGGATTTTTAAGATGTTTTATCGAATATAAATAAATATAGTGAAAATGTGGCCGGAGATAATCCCCGGGCACAAAAATAAAAAAATATAAAGGGAGGATTTTGAAAATGAAAAAACAGTTCAAAGTATTATCGATTTTACTCATCTTAACCTTAATTTTTAGCTTACTTTTCTTGCATGTTTTAGCCGCAGATTCGACAACCATTACTATTTTAGGAACTGCAGACCTGCACGGACGTATTTACCCACATGATTATGCTACCGACACGGTAGATAGTGATACCGGACTGGCAAAAATTGCAACTCTGATAAAACAGGAAAGGGCGATTGATCCTGATGCGCTTTTAATTGACTGTGGAGATACCGTTCAGGACAATAGTGCAGAATTATTCAATGATTTGCCTATTCATCCCATGATTGAAGGATTAAATTTCTTAAATTATGATGTATGGGTTATCGGAAACCATGAGTTCAACTATGAGAAAGCTTTTTTAGATAAAAATGTAGCTACTTTTGAGAATACTGTATTATCAGCAAATATTTTAAAGACTGATGGAACTTATTATGTTGAACCTTACAAGATTTTTGAGGTTAATGGCATAAGGGTAGCTTTTATAGGTATGACACCGCCTAATATTACCCTGTGGGAAGCGAGTACTCCGGAACATTTTGAAGGTTTAACTTTTCCTGGCACTGTAGAGCAATCTAAAAAAATTATTGCAGAACTTGAAGGCAAATACGATATCTTAATTGGGGCATTCCACTTAGGTCCGGATGGGGAACATGGTTATGAAGGTTCTATAGATATTGCCAACGCTTGCCCGGAATTTTCGGTAATCTTTGCCGCACATGCCCATTCAAAATATAATGAAATAACAAACGGAGTACACATCATAGAACCAGGACCGTGGGGTTGGGCCTTAGCCAAAGCAGTCATTAAGATGGAAAAAGTTGGAGATAAATGGGAAGTAGCTGATGTAAATACTGAAAACCTTGAGACTAACTCGGTAGATCCTGATCCGGAAGTATTGGCAAAATTTAAATTTGTGCATGATGAATCGGTTGCTGATGCCAATTTAATCGTAGGAGAGATTACTGCTGATTTTATCGCCTCTCCTGATTATATCACCGGAGAAGCTAAAATAACCACCATGCCTACTTCTCAATTAGTAGATACTTCGGTCATTGATCTCATTAATGAAGTGCAAATGTTTTATACCGAGGCAGATATATCTTCGGCAGCCCTCTTTAATTTTGGTTCAAATTTAGTAAAAGGACCCTTCAAAAAGAAAGACGTTGCCTTTATTTACTTATATCCCAACACCCTGGTAGGAACAAAGATTACCGGTGCAAATTTGAAAAAGTATATGGAATGGTCGGCGAGTTATTATAACACTTGGAAAGAAGGAGATGTTACCATCAGTTTTAATCCTGATATTCGCGGTTACAACTATGATATGTTCTCCGGGATGACTTATGAGATTAATCTCTCTAAACCAGCAGGGGAACGGGTAGAAAATATATCTGTATGGGGATTACCTCTTATTGATGATCATATTTATCGTTTATCACTCAATAATTATCGTTTTGGAACATTGCTGGGATTGGGATTGGTAACTATGGATGATAGATATTACGATTCCTATGAGACCTTACAGGATGCTGGTAGAATTCGGTCGATGATTGTAAAATATGTCCAAGAAGAAAAAGGTGGGTCCTTAGCTCCCACAGTTGATAACAATTGGAAGATAACCGGAGTTGATCTTGAATCTCCTTTAAAAGAAGTCATTTTCGATATGGTAAGAAAAGGAGAATTATCTATCCCAACTTCCGAAGATGGCAGGACATTAAACGTAAAAGCGCTGAATGTATATGAACTCATCGATGAAGGAATATTGAAAGTTTCTACTTATGTGGTAAAACCAGGAGAAACCTTATGGGAGATTGCTGGAAAATATAATCTTACCTGGGAAGAATTAAATGAGATGAACGACCTGGAAAATCCCAGATTAATTTTCTCTGGACAAAGTATCTTAGTTCCTGTTCTACCTTAAAAAATGAAAATTTAATTTAAATTCAAAAACCCTATCGTCATTCATTTCAGTGGCGGTAGGGTTTTTGTAAATGTGATACAGAGGAGATAGTTCTCTGTATCAATACCAGCAATTAAGGGGGTGGTTAAAATAAAAGCAAAGTTAATAAACGGTTTTGCTTTATTGATGATTATACTATTTTCTTTTGCTACTTTGATTGCCTGTGCGGAGCGAAGTTTTGAAATAACTGATTATCAAGCTCAGGTGAAGATATTAGAAAATGGTGATATCCGGGTAAGCGAAATTTTTGAATATCATTTTGACGGCGATTTTAATGGGATAATAAGAACGATAGGAACGAAAGGGTCGGATGGCCTGCAGTATTTTAAAGCTTCTGAGTATTTACCCACAGATAAAGAATTAAATTATGACCAAAGTACTACAGGGGATATGGTCACTTATAAGATTTATGATGCATCCAGCAATGAAAGAAAATTATTTTTACTGGAATATCAGTTAAACAATGTTGCAACTTTATATAAAGATACCGCAGAATTTTATTGGAAATTTTTTGATAAATCCAATACTTCCCCCATCGGGCATGTAAAGATAGAAGTAGAGCTCCCGTCTGCAGAAGTCTCAGCAGAAGAATTGAAAGTATTTGGACATGGTCCCTTGAATGGAAAAGTATCTATCCAGGAGGACGGAAAGATAGCATATGAAGTTTTTGGATTGTCTTCAGGAGAAATGGTGGAAGCAAGGATATTATTTCCTACCAGTATGATTCCTGATAGTAGTAAGATAATCAATCAGAATAAATTTGCTGAAATAATGAAAGAGGAATTAGGATGGGCTAAAAAAGCAGATCGAGGGAAAGGTTTTAACATCATAGTTATCTTATTCATTCCATTGGTAATTTTATTTAATATATTCCAGGCTATTCGGCTTTATTTTAAATATGATAGGGAACTTAAGCCCGAAGTTGAAATGGATTATTACCGTGAATTACCTCAGGATATTACACCCGCAGTTTTGAGTAAATTAATGAGTATCCAGGGGGTGGGTAGTAAAGATATTATGGCAACTTTGATGGACCTGGTGCGTAAAAAATATTTGAAGATTGAAGAAATTCAATTAGGAAGAAAAAAAGAATATAAGTTTATATTAATTGAAGAAGGTGACACCACTCATTTAAAAGAACATGAATCATATTTAATCCATTGGCTTTTTTATTCAATAGGTGATGGGAAGACAGTCACTTTAAAAGAAATAAAGGACTATGCTAAGGCGTCAAGAACCCAGAGCAGTTTTCGGAGCAATTATAGTAAATGGGTGAAAAAAGTGGGAGATGAATTTAAAAAGTATAATTATTTCGGCCAATCAAAAGAAGGATTAAAGGCTGCAGGTAAGGTATTTTTAAAGGAATTGGCTGCAATATTTTTATTGTTTGTCCTGGGAATCCTATTAAGAGTACAGGTATTTATTATAATACCCTTATTGTTTACTGTCATTTTCACTGGCTTTGCGGTGATAGTCTATGGTGCCATATTAAGAAAAAAGACTCAAACGGGAGTGAATGAATATACCAAATGGAGGGCATTTAAAAGATTCTTATTAGATTTTAGCAACATGAAGGATTACGAAATTCCCTCTATAGTAGTTTGGGAGCATTATCTGGTGTATGCTATCTCTCTGGGAGTGGCAGAAAAAGTAATTTCAAAATTAAAATTGGTCTTAAGTAATCAAGATATTGCCTTAAAGAACTCTACCTACTTATACTTCATGACTGATAGAAACGGACGATTGAATAGCAGTATGTTCAAGTCTTTTGATACAGTGTTCAGTTCAGCTTTTGCTACCACAAGTTCTTCAACTGGTTCCGGCGGCGGCTTCTCTTCCGGCGGCGGCGGCGGTGGTGGCGGCGGTGGAGCCGGTGCTTTTTAAATAATTTATCAAAATAAAAAAGAGAAAGGGGTGTTTTTATGAGTTTTATAATGATTTTTCTTATTTTAATTGTAGCATGGGGGGTTTTAACTTACAATAAATTGGTCACTTTAAGAGGTAGAATAGATAATTCCTGGGCGCAGATCGATGTTCAGCTCAAAAGAAGGTTTGACCTGATTCCTAATCTGGTAAGCTCTGTAAAAGGATACGCTAAACATGAGAAAACAACTTTAGAGGAAGTAACCGCATCCAGAACCAAATATTTATCCGCAAATACACCGGAGGAAAAATTAGGAGCAAATTCAGAGTTAGGCGGCGCCCTGAGTCGATTATTTGCAGTGGCTGAAAATTATCCTGATTTAAAAGCCAATACAAATTTCCTGGATTTACAAATACAACTAAAAGATACGGAAGATAAGATAAGCTATTCAAGACAATTCTACAATGATACTGCTATGAAATATAATATAGTGATAGTCCAGGTACCGACTTCAATCCTTGCCAATCTGTTTGGTTTTGCCAGCAGGCCTTATTTCAAAACAGAGGGAGAAGAAAGAGAAAATGTTGAAGTAAAATTTTAAAAAAAGAATAAATAAAAAATAACGCAGACAGGAGGAAATAATATGAGTTCAAAAGTCCCAACTCGAGAAGAAGCTTACCAGCTGCTCACCGAATATAATAAAAGTGATAGTCTGATAAAACATGCCTTAGCCGTAGAAGGAGTTATGCGCTATTTTGGCCGTAAGCGGGGAGAAGATGAAGAAAAGTGGCGTATCATCGGTCTGGTTCATGATCTTGATTATGAGCAGTTTCCCGAGGAGCACTGTCATAAAAGCGAGGAAATACTGAAAGAAAAGGGCTGGCCCGAAGAATATATACGAGCAGTAGTAAGCCATGGTTGGGGACTCTGTTCGGAAGTTGAGCCACAAACAGAATTGGAAAAGGTTCTTTATACGATAGATGAGCTTACCGGTCTGGTGGTAACCACAGCTTTGGTTCGACCATCCAGAAGTGTTATGGACGTAAAAGTGAAATCAGTGAAGAAGAAATGGAAAGATAAAAGATTTGCTGCTGGAGTAGATAGGTCTATTATTGAAAAGGGCGCCCAGATGTTAGGAATGGAATTGTCTGATATCATTGCTGATACAATAGCCGGTATGCAGGAAGTAGCCGAAGAGATTGGACTAAAAGGAGTATAAATTTAGAAAGCGAAGAATTAGCTTATTTAGAATGATGCTTGCACAAAAAAGAAAAGATTTTTTATAGAAAAATCAAATAGGACAGAGATATCTCTGTCCTATTTGATTAAATATAAGTAAATATAAATTAGGAGGAAGGATGATGAAAAAATTTGAAAGGCTCAATCTTATTATCCGAAAAGCTACCATAGATGATGTTTCTTTAATTCTTAAATTTATCAAGGAACTTTCGGTATATGAAAAAATGTCTGAAAAGGTAGTTGCCACTGAAGATATTCTCCGAGAAA
>CAYTVM010000090.1:0-6761 GCA_964441685.1 uncultured Atribacterota bacterium
AGATTTGGCTTATCGTGGTATTACTTTTTGGGTTTGATAGAATTCCTCTTTTGGTGGAAAGAGTCATCTATTATAAAGAGGAAGTATCACGACTCGACAACAGCTTTCAATTAGCTTCTACTTATGCGGTGATAACTTCTGTAATCGTAACAATAGCGGCAGTATTATATTTAAAGGCAACAGGTGCATTTAATAAAAATGAGAGGGAAGTGATATAAAAAAGTGTGGAAAAATACTGTTTCTAAATTTGCCAAAAAAACTCTTTTTTATATTTTAATAACAAGTATATCTATTATAATTATAACACCTTTATATTTTCTGGTATCTTTATCGTTTTTATCTTCAAGGGAATCTTATCAATTTCCCCTCCCATTGGTACCGGCAATTTCCTCTGAATTTAAATTAGAAAATGGAGATAAGGGATATTTATTATCAATTTATGAGAAAAGAGATAAAGAATTTCAGACCCTGATTGATACCAGTAATATAGAAAAAATATCAAGATATATGAAAACGCAGTTAAATGTTAATGTTTCCATAGAAGAGCTTGAAACTTACATATCTAAATTAGAACAGCAAAATGAAGTTTATTTTAAAAGCTATAAAGGTCTGTTACATAACTATAAAACATTTTTTGCTATAACGCGTGATGCTGTCCCTGCTCTGATTAGAAGTCTACAAGTGGTGGGACTTACGATCCTTATCTCTTTATCGATTGGAGGGATGGCAGGATATGCTTTTGCCAGATATATATTTAAAGGAAAAAACACCTTAAAAGTCAGTGCTTTATTTGTAAGGGTTTTTCCGACTGTTGCTATTGCCATGCCTATGGTAATCATTCTTGCTACCATGGGATTTTATGATAAACCAATCGGTTTATCACTGGTATATTCGATAAGAATTATTGCGCTTACCATCTGGATTACTGCGAGTATTTTTTTAGGTATTCCTGTTGAACTAGAGGAAGCGGCACAAATATTTGGGGCAACAAAATTCAGGACTTTTGTTAACATAACTGTACCACTTGCCTTACCTGGTTTAGCAGCGTGTGCCATGTATGCTTTCATAGAGTCATGGAATGAAACTGTTTCGGCGATTATTTTAACCCAATTTAATCCCACTTTTTCCGTTGTGGTCTACCAATCCCTGCTTGATGCGAGTGCTCAAGTTAATTTGGCAGCATCAGGGGGACTTTTAATGGCTTTACCCATGGTACTTTTTACCTTATTTATCCGTAAATATATTAACCAGATGTGGGGTGGAACCGGCATATAAAATCACTTATAAATAGGAGGAAACGATGGCTAATTTAAAATTAAATCATATTTCAAAAAGATATGGTAAAAATAATTTAGCTGTGAAAGATATAAATCTGGAAGTCCATGAAGGAGAATTCCTGGTTTTATTAGGTCCATCAGGATGTGGAAAAACAACAACTTTACGAATGATTGCCGGCCTTGAAGAAGTTACTAGGGGGAACATAACAATAGATGGAGAGGATATCACAAATTTACCACCCTGGAAGAGAAATATGAGCATGATTTTTCAAAGTTATGCAATCTGGCCACACATGACGGTTTACCAAAACATATCTTACGCTTTAAAGTTAAAAGGTATGTCCAAAAAAGAAATTGATAAAATCGTTAAAGAGGTTGCTGAAATGACTGACATAGCTAAATATCTTGAACGTTATCCGAATCAATTATCAGGGGGTCAAAGACAACGTGTTGCTGTAGCAAGAGCAGTTGCAGTTAAACCCAGGATTTTTTTAATGGATGAACCTCTCTCTAATCTTGATGCTATATTAAGAGTTTATATGAGAACAGAATTAAAGGAAATTCATAAAAAGACCAAGGCAACCACAATTTTTGTAACCCATGACCAATCTGAAGCCATGAGTCTGGCTGATAGAATTGTCATTATGAAAGATGGGGAGATTGTTCAGATTGGAACAACTGATGAGGTCTATCATAATTCCAAAAATGTGTTTGTAGCTAATTTTATCGGCGCCCCTCCAACTAATTTTACAGAGGTTACCATAACCATAAAAGACGGTAAATATAATCTGGTTAATCCTGATTTTAAAATTATCTTAAATGATAAAATAGCACACCAATTAAAAGATTACAATAATAAAAAAGTAATCATTGGTGTTAGGCCAGAAAATATAATGGTCGCTGACGAAAAGGATGCTGTTATGTCAGTAAAATGTTTATTAGTTGAACCTCAAGGGTCTCACCAAGTGATTATTTTCAAAATTAATGATAAAATAGCAAAATTAGTTATTTCGGGTGAAACGAAAATCAAATCCGAGGATGTATTCTTTATTAATTTTAAGCAGGAAAAAATATTATTTTTCGATCATGAAAGTCAGGAGGAGATATAAAATTATTATACCAAGGAAAGATAGTATGAATATAGCCTTATGTCATTATCGGGTTGGCGAAACAGATGGTGTTTCCCTGGAGATGGATAAATGGAAAAAGGTCCTGGAAAATATGGGGCATAAAGTATATTTTATTGCCGGTAGCACAGGTACATCTGATGGTTATCTTATACCGGAAATGAATTATAGATTCAAAGAGGATTTGAAAATCGAAAGAAATGCCTATTTAAAATTAGAGGACTATCAAGGTGAGGGTGAACTAATAAGAGCCATAAGAAGGCAAACTTTGAAAATTGAAGAAGCCTTGAAAAAAATCTTAATAGAAAATAGAATTGATTTAATTGTGCCTAATAATATTCTTTCACTCGGAAGAAGTATTCCTACTGCTATGGCTTTTGTCAATGTGATTAAAGAATTGGGCATTAAATGTATCGGACATCATCATGATTTTTATTGGGAAAGGGTTAATTTTTCCCGGCCAACGTGTCATTTCGTTCGCGAGGTCCTGGAGGAATATTATCCTCCAAAAGGTGATTTGTTCTCACATGTAGTCATTAATAGTATTGTTCAAAAAGAATTAAAAGTGAGAAGAAATTTGGATTCCACGGTTATACCTAATCTATTTGATTTTGATGGGAAGCTGTGGGATACTGATGATTACAATAAAGATTTTAGAGAAAAATTAGATATTAAAGACAACGATATCCTCATGCTACAGGCAACCAGGGTAACCAATAGAAAAGCCATCGAACTGTCTATAGATGTCGTTGGGGAGATGCAGAAAGAGGAGAACAAGAAAATACTTGAAGAAACAAAATTATATAACGGAAAAAGTTTTAACAGGAATAGCAGGATCGTCCTTGTTTTAGCAGGGATGATAGAGACGGTAGATGATTATGTTGAGAGGCTGAAAACCAGGGCTAAAGGAAGCAATGTAGAATTATTGTTTATCAATGATCTGGTTGAACATTCAAGATGTACAAAAAACAATAACAAGATATATTCCTTATGGGATACCTATGTTTTTGCCGATATCATCACCTATCCGAGCATTCAGGAGGGATGGGGTAATCAGTTTTTAGAAGGTTTATTTGCCAAAAAACCGATGTTAGTATTTGAGTATAATGTTTATAAAGAAGATATCAAAAGAAAAGGATTTCAGATTATTTCATTGGGGGATAAATACGAGCTTGATGAATGCGGTCTGGCAAAAGTGGATAAAAAAATAATAAAGCGTGCTGCTGGAGAATGTATAAAATTACTGATAGATAAAAATTATAGAGAAAAGATGGTTGAAGAAAATTTCCAGCTGGGAAGAGAATTTTTTTCCTATAAAAGTTTAGAAGAAAAACTAAAAATGATTGTATCATGATTTTTGGAGGTGACTTAAGATAAAAGAATATACGGTTAAAGACATCGCAAAAATTGCCAAGGTTTCTCCACGAACGGTTTCCAGAGTTGTAAATGGAGAAGAAAAAGTAAAAAAAGAAACAAGAGATAAAATATTAAAAATCATTAAATCAACCGGGTACCAGGTTAATCTTATTGCCAGGTCGCTTAGAAAAAAAACAACCGGGATTTTAATAGCCTTTGTGGGAAAGAATAGGGCAAAATATATGGGAAATTTTCACAATGTTTTTATTCGTTATTTAGATAGCGAGGCTAATAGATTAGGATTTAAATTAATCGTGTCAAAATCTTCAGCTTCTAAAGTTGAAGAAAACAAACATGACGGTTTCTATTTATTAAAAAATGGCTTTGCAGATGGCGCTATAATTTTTGATACACGTGAAATTGATCTTCGGATTGACTATCTTGTGAAAAGAAACATTCCTTTCGTTATTGTTGGTAGGGATAATATTTACGATTCTACTTCTTTTGTTAACCTCGATAATATTAAAGCAGGATATTTAGGAGCCGAACATCTTATTAGTAGAGGGAATAGGTCAATACGGTTTTTACTGGGGGATAAAAAATTTACGGTAAACCAGGACAGAGTAAAAGGTTTTATTCAAGCTTTTGATGACTATCATATTAAAAGAGAATCAATATATATTGATTATGGGATTATGAATCCCAAAATTGCTTACAAAAAAATGAAGAACATTTTAGAAAAAGAAATTCCTGATGCCCTTTTTATTTCTGGCGACGAGAGGGCAATAGGAGCTTATCATGCTATTCAAGAAAAAGGATTAAATATACCTCAGGATATTGCGGTGCTGGGAATCGATAATATTCCACTATCGGAGTATTACTATCCGGCATTGACAACGATTGACCAATCCGTGAAAGAGATGGCAAAAACAGCCATAAATATTTTAAATCAGCAGTTGAAAAATCCTGAAAATCAAAAATGCCAGAGGAGTATTTTTCAACCAAAATTAATTATCAGAAATTCTACATAAGAGGGGAATTTTATTAAATATTATATTTATTCTAAGAAAATCTGCAGGAGAAGTTTTGTAATATGCTAATATCAAAAAAAAATAAAGAAATAATTGAAGAGAAACTAACCTTTCTTTATGGAGAAAAAAGAAGCAAAAAAACAATGATTGAAATTGAAAAATTGCTTGCAAAATATTCTAAAAATATTTTTTTTCAAAATAAGGAAAAAACATTTTTGGACGAAAAAGATATTATCTTGATTACTTATGGAGATAATATCAAAGAATCCAATATAAAACCCCTGAAGACATTAAATAAATTTATAGATAGATACCTTACCGGGCGAATAAACATTGTTCATATATTGCCATTTTATCCTTATTCTTCTGATGATGGGTTTTCGGTTACCGATTATAAGAAAGTGAATCCGATTTTGGGAGATTGGGAAGATATTGAAGATATACAGCAAAAAACTAATTTGATGTTTGATTTAATAGCTAATCATATTTCATCTAAGAGCAAATGGTTTAAAGAATATTTAAAAGGTAATCCCAAATATGAAAATTACTTTATCAGTGTTGATAAAGATGTCGATATTTCTTCAGTTACTAGGGCAAGGGCACATCCATTATTAACAGAATTTAAAAGTAAAAATGAAAAAATATATATTTGGACTACATTTAGTGCTGATCAAATTGATCTTAATTATGCTAATGAAAAAGTATTACTGGAAATGATTGATATCATATTATTTTATGCGAGTAAAAAAGCCAGAATTATTCGTCTTGACGCTATCGGACATATCTGGAAGAAATTAGGGACAAGTTGTATAAACTTAAAAGAAACACATTATATCATTCAATTAATTAGAGTAATTCTTGATGAAATTCATCCGGAAGTATTGCTCCTTACAGAAACAAATGTTCCACACAAGGAAAATATGAGTTATTTTGGTAATGGCTACAATGAAGCACAATTAATATATCAATTTGCCCTACCCTTATTAGTATTACATACCTTCTATACTGGCGATGCTTCCCGTCTTCTTAAATGGGCATCCAAGACTAAGAATATTTCTAATAAAACAACTTTCTTTAATGTCCTTGCTACCCATGATGGAATGGGAGTCGTTCCGGTTACAGATATTTTAACAGACCAAGAAATAATCGATATTGCAAATGATGTAAAAGAAAAGGGAGGATATGTCTCTAGTAAAAGCGTAAAAGGCGGGACCAAAAAACAATACGAAATGAATATTACTTATTATAGTGCTATTGCTGATTCTAAAAATAGTGACGAATTAAACATAAAAAAATTTATCGCTTCCCAGGCAATCATATTATCTCTGATAGGAGTTCCGGCAATATATATCCATAGTTTGTTTGGAACGGAAAATTATCTAAAAGGAGTAGAAGAAACAGGTCAGAAAAGAACAATTAACCGGAAAAAATTACAATATGATAAATTAAAAGAAAATTTGGTAGATTCAACTTCCAGAGAACATAAAATATTTACTGAATTGATGAGACTAATTCATAAAAGAAAATCTGAAAAAGCCTTTCATCCAAATGGAAAACAGGAAGTATTATTCTTAAAAAGAGAGATATTTTCTTTATTACGGACTTCTCCTGATGGCAAGGAAAGAATATTAGCCTTGCATAATATCACCGATAATATACAGAAATTGTGCCTTGTAAAAAATCAGTATAACTTAAATAAAAAGCAATATGATGATATCATTTCTGAGAAAATAATAGATATAGAAAAAATATCTCTAATCCCCTATCAAATGATGTGGTTAAAGATTTTTAAATAATTAATTTAAAAAGAAGAAAGTAAAAGGAACATCCCTGGAGAGAAACTGCGGTATTTAATTGTGCAGTAATATATGAAAATATATTTAGCTCATTTGTAAATTTTCATTACTTTTATTAAACTATTTTAACTGATAAAGTATATCCTTCAATTTGATCTCTGCGTAGGCAATACA
>CAYTVM010000091.1:0-6737 GCA_964441685.1 uncultured Atribacterota bacterium
TTTATATTAAAAACCTTATCTTTAACCTTTCTTTTTTTAGAAATATTGTTTGTCTTATAAAAAACGATAGAGGATAACGCTCCTTTGCCATTTTCTAAACATCCCCCAGGACTGCGATAGCGGCTCCACCAATACCAATATGTATACTTAAAGCGGGGGATGCCTCGGCAATCATTACTTTTGAAGAATGAAAAATGGCTCGAATTTTATCACTATACCACTGAGCCAGTTCAGGTGCTGCTACATGAGCAATAGCAAAACGGGGATCTTTAACTCTTTTAGCAAATTGAATTGCCAAATCTACCGTCTTATAAATAACTCTTTTTTGTCCAATCACTTTAGCTGCTTCGATAATATTTCCATCAGCATTTATAGTCAAAATAGGTTTCAAGTTAAAAAGTGTACCTAAAAATCCTTTCGTTTTATTCAAACGCCCACTACGCATCAGATATTTTAAGGTAGGTATACTGATAAAGATTTTAACATTGTCAACAGCAATTTTTATTCGATTAATGATTTCTTCAAGATTATACCTTTCTTGAATTAATTGAGCCACCTCAGCAACTAACAATCCTAAAGCAACTGAACTTGTTTTGCTATCGACAATGTGAATTTTATTACTGTACTTCATGACCTTGCAACCTATGCGCGCACCCTGAATCGTTCCGCTTAATTTTTCAGAAATATGCAAAGAGATGATCGAATCGTATTTTAGTGCAATTTTATTATAAGCTTCTGTAAAAAAAGCTGGGGGAGGTTGAGAAGTAGATAGTTTTTCATTAGAAGTCTCTAAAATATGAATAAAATCTTTTGGTTTAATTTCCACTTGATCTAAATAGCTCTTTTTCCCAACTTGAATCGCTATAGGCACAACGTGAATATTATACTTTTTAATTATCTCTGGCGGTAGATCACAGGTTGAATCAGTCATTAATCCAACACTTTTCGTGTGAGTATCAAGTTTAATCTTGGTATGTTGTTTGTGCATGTCATCAACTTTGGTTTTCGCTATGGTTCCGAATTCGGACAATTCAGTAAAAACATCTTCTGGTTTATCAGTGTGAATATGGATATGAGCTCTATTTACAGAACCTGCAACAATCAGTGAATCCCCTAAAAAATCAACTTTTTGTTTAATGGTTTCCAAGTCTAAGTCATTACCTTCTAATAAGCATTCAGCACAGAATTGAAAATTAATTCCAGAATTAACTTTATCTAAATTAAAACTCCTCATTTTATTGGCAGTAGAAGCAATTGCTTTTAATGATTTAATTCTACCATATTCAATAAAATTGACTATTCCCTCTAATATATTAACAAAACCCTGGGCTCCGGCATCGACGACGCCTGCCTTTTTTAATATCAGTAGTTTATCGGGTGTTTTGGCTAAAGAATCCTTTGCTTTAGATAATGATTTTTTAAAAAGTTCGACAAAATCAGGGGTGTGGTGAGCGTTTTCCGCAAGATGATTTGCCCAATCCTTCATGACTGTAATAATCGTACCTTCCTGGGGGTGCGAAATGGCTTTCTGAGCTTGTTCTGCTGCCTTAGTGGCAGCTTGGGCAAAGGTTTCTGTACTTAGACGCACTTTATCCTTTGTTGCTTCTGCCAGGCCTTGAAAAAATTGAGCTAGGATAGCTCCGGAGTTACCCCGTGCTCCGGTCAAAGCCGAATCAGCAATAACACTACTAATCTTAGCAAAAGAAGATTCTTTACATTTGTTGATCTCTTCAACAATGCTATTCATAGTAGCAGCCATATTGGTACCTGTATCCCCATCGGCTACCGGAAAAACATTAATATCATTCAGATACTGCTCCATCTGATTTATTCGTTGAGCAGAATTTAAAATAAAGCATTTAAATCGAGTACCATTTAAATATTTTATTTGAATTTTCATTTTAAAGCACTCTCACCTCATCTTTGTAGTTGTACAGAGAACGGTTCTCTGTATCATAATATATATTCACCCGGCTCATTTATAAAGGGCTCTCGAATATTGAAAAAATTGCTGATATTATTAATATACTATGTTTTTATTTAAAATCCTTCTTTTTTTATAATTTTCTTTTTGCAATGCATTACCGTAATTTTACCAGATAACCGACACAGACCGGCAACTAATCAATAAAATAGATGCTGCTTTGTTTCACCTGTTCTCCGGTAATATCCTGCCATACCTGGCTGTAAATATCAATTTGCTTTTGGTAAACCTTGGCTAATTCAGGATAATCCTTCTTATCCTTCGGTCGGTCGGTCTTATAATCCACTACTACCCAGCCATCTATTTCTTTAAAGATCAGGTCGATAGTTCCGGATAGAATAACCGGACGGGAATCTTGCCCGGCTAATTCGGTATAAAGAGGATGAGCGGGTCCAATATTTATAGTAAAAGGGACTTCACTATATTTAAGTTCTGCTTTTTTTAGGCGCTGATATAAATCGCACTTTTTAAACTTTTTAACTAGTTCTTCTAACTCTACTTTTCTCTTTAGAGATATCCCCTGTTTTTCCAGGACTTTTTCTATATGTAAAGACAATAACTGCTCATCGGGCTCTTCTTTAATTAAATAATCAAAAATTTTATGAACGGCACTCCCCCAGGCAGTGCCACCGACATCAACCGTGGCAATCTTTCGGTGTTTTTCTTCATCTTTAAAATCAGTTGGCTTTTTTTCATAATAACTGCTTTTTGATAAATCTTTCGTCCATTGCCCGCATTCTTCTTGAATTTCCTTATAACCATCAAACAAAGATTTCTCTTCTTGTTTTTTTGCTTTCACCTCGGGCAATCCTGCTTCCGGAATGGTAATGTTCATTTCTTCTGTAATATTTTCCAATAAAGGATGCCATGGATTATTCTTATTACTCTTATGATCCAAATTACTGATAACCAAGAGATTCTTGGCCCGGGTGGCCGCTACATAGAGCAGGCGGATATCTTCTGCTTCACTATAAGATGCCTCAAACCGGCAATAATTCTCCCAATTTTTGGGTTGAGCCAGCCGTTTCCCTTTTCCTTTGTTGTAAGCATTAGAACGACACACCAAAAAATGGCCATGCGCTTCCTGCCCTGTCCTTTCAATATAATAAACTGGCTCATGAGTAGTGGAATTGTAAGGAATGGCTAAAAATACCACCGGAGATTCCAGTCCTTTAGCTTTATGTAAATTCATAATCCGAACCGTATTTTCTTCGGTCAGTATATCCAACTCCTCTTCAACTCCGGCTTCCAGCATTTTTTCTAATTGGCCTACCATTGAGGCAAACCCTATAACTTCCCCCGCCTCTGCTTTCCTTAATTTCTCCAGAATAAAATAAAGTTCTCCGCATTTATTTAGATTGTAGCCCTCTAAAGAGGAATGGGACAATAATCCCGAATCAATAATAATCTTTTCCATAGCTGTAACCGGCGGCAGCTTTTGAGTCCACAGATGAAATTGCCTTAACCGGCAAAAAGCTCTATCAAAATTCTCCTGTAGTTTGGGATTTAGTTTTTCCGGTATTTTTTCATAAAAATCAAATTCCCCGCCTGCTTCTTTAAATTGGTACAAATCATCATCAGAAAACCCGAAGAATATTCCCCGCAAGACAGCGACAATAAGCACCTGGTTTTCTATGTCTCTCATCAAGCGAAATAGTTTCAACAGTTCTTTTATCTGGTGGGATTCATTTAAAGAGGCATAACCTGAAACCGTAAAAGGTATTCCATATTCTGCCAGAGTGCGGGCGTAGATATCCATCCTTTTCTTATAGTATAGAAGAATCATAAAATCTTTATAAGCTATCGAAGGGGAGATTCCCGCCTTTATCTCTTCTTCTGTCCGTGCTAATTTAAATCCCTTATCGACCATATCGCGAATGACTCGGGCTATAGATTGGGCATCCTGCCTGATAGTATTATTTTTATTGCTCTCTTTGGAAACAATTAGCTGTTTTACCCCGGAAATATATTGAGGATTATCCTCCCAAACGGTCTGCATCGGTGAATATACGGCCTGGTATTTTCCCTGGCCGCTTGAAAATAGTTCTTCAAATATGGGATTAAGGTAAGAACCGATAGAATGTAGTGAGCGGAAATTGGCCTGTAATTTTAAAACCTCTCCTCCGCTTTTTTCAATTAGCTCTTTTACCAGATTATAGATAGCTATATCAGCCCGGCGAAAGCGGTAAATGGACTGCTGGGGGTCTCCTACTACAAATAATGAACCCGGGCGCGGTATTAATTTCTGCCAGTTCTTTTCATAAACATTCTGGCCGGTAAAATAAAAAATTATTTCTGCCTGAATAGGGTCGGTATCCTGAAATTCATCTACCAGCAGGCATTTATATTTTTGCTGAAAATATTGGCGCACCTCGGGGTAATCCCTTAACAAGCAGGAGGTCTTTAAGAGTAAATCCTGAAAATTAAGCATCGAAATCCTCTGGCGTAATTCGTGATAATATTCTACCACCGGTAGAACAAATTTGATGGTATCGGCATAACAGTATTCCCGCCATTTCTGCAAAGTCGAATTAATTACTTTTTCTTGAAGTTCTAAAACAAGGAAATCTCTATACTCTTTTGCCTTTTCTTTGGAAGTCCATCGATTTAAAGTAACATTTTCTTGCTTACTAAAATCTCGGTCAAATTTTTCCAGCAATTTTATCTTATTATAATCTTCTTTAATATAATCATGAAAACCTTTCATCTTTTTTACGCTTAAGACTGCTTCCTGTAATTTATCATAACCCATCTTCGGTTCTTCATCCGGGATATATTGGCTGGCTTCATCACTAAAAGATATTATCTCTTTGATGGCTTCTTTTAAATTCGGTTTTGATGATGCCTGAAAGACGGGCTTAATCTCCGGGAAAGTACATATCGTCTTATAACAATCCGCAAGTTCGGAGGGTTTTATACCCAATTCTTCCAGATGTATCAGAGAAGGAGAGTTTTCTATTTTAAGATTAAGCAGATATCTTCCCCAGGCCTCTTCTTTTAATAAAGTATCATCAAGATCATCAAGCTCGGCAAATTCCGGATCAAGTCCGGCTTCAATCGGCCTTTCCCTTAACAGGCGGGCGCAAAAAGAATGAATAGTTCCCAGATGGCACTGTTCCAGATTAGAAAGGGCTTCTCTTAAATAGCCTTTTTCTTTTTCGTCTTCTGTTTCCCTAAAACTGTCTTCAATTTTTTGTTGGAATCTTTCCTTTAGCTCAATAGCCGCTTTTTTGGTAAAGGTAATGGCGGCAATTTCATCCACTTTGAATTTTCCCGATTTAATCAGAGCAGCCATGCGATGAATCAGGCTGGAGGTCTTGCCTGACCCGGCGCTTGCTTCGACTAAAATATTACGGTTTAACTCTTTTACAATTTTTTCTCGAGCTTCCTGGTCAATTAATTCTTTCTGGAAATGATTACTCATATTTTTCTTTTAGTCTCCTCAAATTATCAAGGGCGGGTTCTTCAACATATTTTTTTGCATTTTTCCCGCTTACTTCCATCACTTGATTTTGTTCCAAAATATCCTGGTAATCAATGCACTTAATATCATCCGCTTTTTGAGTCATGGCAAAATCTCCTTGGGCAACAATATCAAGCAATATATCGATGATTTCCAATACCTGATTCCTTCTTTCTTCTCCATAGAAATATTGTCTTCCCTGGCCATTCAATGTGGGGAAATAATAACCAGCTTCCGTAATTTTGGGAAAGTCAGATATCCCGGCTCTTGCTAATATTTTTTTAAGGGATAAGGCATAGAGGGCATGCTGAATCTGTTTTCCATTTTGAAAATATTTGCTTCGACTAAATTCATAAGGGGTCCCGGTTTTATAATCAATAATACGATAATTATCCTCATCTAATTCATCTATACGGTCAATCTTCCCCTGAAAGCTGATTGACTTGCCATCAGGTAGAGATAGCTCTACTGCTTTTATCCTACCTAATTCCTCGTTCTGGTTATCCCGGGTACCAAAAGCAAGTTCCAGGTAAGTTGGTATTTCTCCTTTATATTTTTCTTCTTCACAATGAAGGAAGAACCGGCAGGAATCCAATATTTCTTTGCTCTCATGCTGATAAACCAGATCATTGCGAGGGACTAGTTTCTTTCTTTTTTGTTTCAGCTGGGAAAGAACCATCTCTTCCAAGATGCGCCAGTGGTTCTGATAAGATGGCGAAACAAAAGTTCCGGCAGGTGATATTTCTTTTAACTTTTTATAAAATTTCTCGAAAATTTGATGTAAAATAATTCCTTTTTCTGAAGGGTCCAGCCATACACCCGGATCTTCAATCATCTCTTTGGATGGTTTTATTTTCAGAATATATTTCAAAAAATATAGATAAGGACAAAAAGCAATTAATTCTAACCTGGAGCTTGAAACTACTAATCCCCGATTAAGGCGAGGGTCTACCCGTTTTGGATCTACTTCTACTTTTCCATTAAACCGGTTAAGCTCTTCTTTTTCTCTCTGTCGGGCGGCATAAAAACCTTTGGATAGGATAGGGTAAAGGTGTTTAAAGAAGGGGATAAGATCTAATAAATTATTTCTTGTAGAATACAAAAACCAATCGGCGGAATCAAGAATTTCCTGGGGCTTGGCCGGAATGAATCCGTAAGTACCTTGAAAGCTACTATAAAAATTAGAATAATCTTTCTGCTCGTCCCCGGTTTTTAAACGATATAGCTGCAGCATAAAACTCGATGGAGCTAATTCCCGATTGCCTTGAGTATCAAAACGGGAATAGGAAA
>CAYTVM010000092.1:0-6649 GCA_964441685.1 uncultured Atribacterota bacterium
TGAAATTAGCTTTATTAATCAAGACACCTGGAAAGTTTTCTTTGATTTTCTTTGCGCTAGTGGTCATCATTCTGATTAATCGAAAATCCTTAGCAAAAGGTGCAATTGCAACTTTCCTGGGTATTATGCTTGCTACGATAGGAATTGACTTAATGAAACCGATGGTTCGTTTTGGCTTTGGTATTGATGTTTTGACTGAAGGAATAGATTTAATGGCAGTAATTATTGGAACATTTGCCATTAGTGAAGTGTTAATCCAGGCTGAGAAAAGTAAAGAAGAAGTAGATATAAAAATAGAACAAACCGAGCATAAATTAAAAAGGCGAGATTTTATTCCAAAATGGAAAGAAATTAAGGAAATTGGGATAGTAGCATATATTAAAAGTTCATTGATTGGTTTTTTTGTTGGTGTTCTTCCGGGAGCAGGCGGTTCAATGGCTGCTTTTATTTCCTATTCTGAAGCGATAAGGTCTTCAAAGCACCCTGAAAGATTTGGTACTACGGAAACATTAGAAGGCATTGCTGCTGCAGAAACTGCGAATAATGCAATGTGTGGTGGAGCTTTAGTACCAATGTTAGCCTTTGGTATCCCAGGAGATGCAACAACAGCTGTTGTACTGGGAGTGTTACTCATCAATGGGTTACAACCCGGGCCTCAATTGATGAGTACCCAATTTCACTTGGTCGCTCCCATGTTTGCTGCTCTATTCGTAAGTGCTTTGATATTATTACCTTTAAGCCTCTTTTTACTTGGGCCTTATTGTATAAAAATAGTTTTAATAGATAGGGGTATCTTATATGCAAGTATTGCAACAGTAGCAATTGTTGGAGCTTATGTTAGCACGTTTTCTATTTTTCAAATGTTTATGGCTTTAATCATGGGAGTCATAGCCTATATTCTTAGAAAACAAGATTTTCCAGTTGTTTGCTTATTGTTGGGATTTATTTTAGGTCCGATGGCAGAAGATTATTTTAGAAGAGGACTTTCTCTTGGCCACGGCAGTCCTTTAATTTTTATCAAAAGTGCAGATAGTGTTTTCTTTTTAGTTTTAACCGCAGTATTTTAC
Organism: uncultured Atribacterota bacterium; assembly: GCA_964441685.1. Classification (GTDB taxonomy): domain Bacteria; phylum Atribacterota; class Phoenicimicrobiia; order Phoenicimicrobiales; family Phoenicimicrobiaceae; genus Sediminicultor. The sequence goes on from CAYTVM010000092.1 coordinate 1,068, forward strand.
TATTTCTTAATTATTCGTCAACCGGTTAAAAAATATAAAAATGCATTGAGAAAATAAGATTTTTTTCACCATTAAATAAATATATTAAATTGTTTTATAAAGAAGCGATAATTAAGATGATAAAAAAATTTAAAGTTCTATTATTGGAAAGAATTGATCAGAAAGGAATTGATATTCTGAAGAAAAAAGCCGATATTTTCTATATAGATAAATATGACGAGGAGACTATTACTGAAGCTCTATTTGGTAAAGATGCGGTTATCAAAAGAGATAGAGGATTTATTACAAAAAAAATGTTAGAACAATGCCCGACGGTAAAAGTTGTTGGTAGGCATGGCGTGGGCCTTGATACTATCGATGTAAAGGGAGCCGAAGAATTAGGTATATATGTAGTTAATACTCCTTATGCTAATGTACAAGCTGTAGCAGAACACAATATAGCTTTAATGCTAGCGATGGCCAAACCTATTTTTAAGGTAGATAAGGCTTTAAGAAAAGGGAGTTGGGATTATGGTCATTATTTAGTTGGTGAGGAGTTGTTTAACAAAAAAGCAGGAGTAATTGGTTTAGGTAAAATTGGATATAGAACCGCTGAAATTTGTAGAAAAGGATTTAATATGGAAGTTTTTTACTTTAGTAGAACAAGAAATAAAAAAGCTGAAAAACAATTAGGAGTTAAATTTGTTTCTATTAAAGAATTGTGTCGTATAAGTGATTTTATTATCTTAGCCTTGCCTTTAAACAAAGAAACAGAGAAGTTTTTTGATAAAGAAAAATTTGCTTTAATGAAACCATCTGCTTATTTTATCAACAGTTCTAGAGGACCTATCGTAGATGAAGATGTATTGATTAACGTTTTAAAGGATAAGAAAATAGCTGGAGCAGGAATTGATGTATTTGCAGAAGAACCACCTTCTAAAGATAGTCCGTTATTTAAATTAGATAATATAATTGTCACTCCTCATTCAGCTGCAAATACCAAAAATGCTATGATTGGAATGGCTATGGTTGTAGATGATGTTATAAGGGTTTTAGAGGGGAAAAAACCAATGTATCCAGCCAATAGTCCAAAAAATGCTGATAAGAAAGCTGCAAATGAATGAAAAATTTTGAGAACAGCAAAAATATTGATACAGACATTATTTCAAAATTTAAAAATTGTTTGACTACTAAGAGCTTTTAATATATTATTAGAAAAATAAAAGTGACCCTTTTAAATTGGTTCAGAGAGACTGATAAGGGGATAAAAAGAGAAAATCATATCCTCTTATTAGCGATTAATAAGGGGATATTTTATTATATAAATAAAAATAAAATGTAACTTCCTTTAACATCAGTCCAATGAGGCTGGTAAAGTATGATGGTTATTACCACCTTATCAGCCAAAATGAGTTGGAGGGGGTTTTGTTTAAATGTATGGTAGGCAGAAGAGGAGGTATCAAGAAGTGGATATACAGGAAAAGGCTGTAGTGATGGGGGAAAATGAAATTGGGAGGACCCTGGTAAGGATTGCCCATGAGATAGTAGAAAAAAATAAAGGGGTAGCCGATTTAGCCCTTATTGGGATAAGGACCAGGGGAGTTTTCCTGGCTAAAAGATTGGCACAGGAAATTTTTAAGATAGAAAAAAAAGAAATCCCGGTAGGAACTTTAGATATAACTCTCTACCGGGATGATTTATCTTTGGTTGCCCGTCAACCGCTGGTGCTTAAAACAGAAATACCTTTCGACGTTTCTCGGAAGAAAATAGTACTGGTTGATGATGTTCTTTATACCGGAAGGACTATAAGGGCAGCCATGGATGCAATAGTGGATTTAGGGAGACCTCAGGTGATTCAGTTGGCTGTATTGATTGATAGAGGACATCGGGAGCTTCCTATTCGAGCGGATTATACCGGTAAAAATATTCCTACTTCCAAGAAAGAAATAGTTAAGGTTAGATTAAATGAGGTAGACGGAGAAGATAAAGTAGGAATAGTGATAAAAGGTATATAAATTTGTATCGAGTATCAAGTATCGAGTATTGCGGATAAGATATTAGTTATCCGACCACCCAAGTTAATATAGTCGATAGTGAATAGTCGTTAGTCGTTAGTAGGAAAGGCGGGTCTGTTCTCATAAAAAAGGGGGAAGCCTGTCTCTTTAACTAAGGGGTTCGATTCATCGAAACCATTAAAAAAACACCAAATAACTCGGGGCGGATGAATCCGCCCCCTACACCAGATTTATGGAAATAACATAAAACACAATAGACTATAAACCGTAAACTGATAACTGAAAACCTGTATTTAATACTAATGACTAACGAGTAATTTAATTGGTGAATTGGCTAATTGGCCAATTGGTGAATTAACGAAAGCAGGTGAGTTTTATTTATCATATTAAAGCAAAGATTTTATCCAGAAAAGAAGTTGCTTCCAAGGTTTATCTGATGAGTGTAAAAGCTCCAGGAATTGCCCAGGAAGCTCTCCCCGGACAATTTATCCATATTAAATGCAGTAAAGATAATTATCCCCTACTACGCCGTCCCTTAAGTATTCACCGGGTAGATAAAGAAAAAGGAGAAATTTTTATCTTATTCCAGGCAGTGGGAGAGGGTACAAAATTATTAGCCGATAGAACCCTTGGAGATGATTTAGATATCATGGGTCCTATCGGAAATGGTTTTAATATCTATCCGGAAAGTAAGAAGATTGTGATAATAGGAGGAGGAATAGGGGTTGCTCCATTACTGGCTTTATGCGAAGAATCTATAAGGCAAGGCAAAGAGGTGCGAGTCTTGATAGGTGCCTTAAAAAAAGAGTTGGTCATAGGAGAGGAAAGCTTTAAGATTCTAGGGGCAAAAGTAGAGGTTTCTACTGATGATGGAAGTTATCGGTATAAGGGTTTAGTTACTGATTTATTAGAAAGAATGATTAAAGAAGGATGGTTAGCAGATCAGATATTTGCTTGTGGGCCAAAACCGATGTTAAAAAAGATCAGTGAAATTGCTTTACAGGCAAATATTAATTACCAGGTATCCATGGAAGAACGGATGGCTTGTGGGATAGGTGCCTGTTTGGGGTGTGTCTGCAAGATAAAAATTAAGGATAAAAGAGAATACAAAGTTAAATATGAATATAAGAGAGTCTGTGTAGATGGACCCGTCTTCGTAGGAAGTGAGGTGGTCTGGGATGATTGATAAACCTAATTTAGCAGTGGAAATAGCCGGAATAAAGTTAAAAAATCCGGTGATAACTGCCTCAGGGACTTTTGGTTATGGTGAAGAGTTTTCTCCATTCATTGATTTAGATAAGTTGGGAGCAATGGTATTAAAGGGAATTACTTTAAAACCAAAGATGGGGAATCCACCTCCCCGGATCATAGAGACTCCTTCGGGGATGCTTAATTCTATTGGTTTACAGAACGTAGGAGTCGAAAGGTTAATTAAAGAAAAATTACCATATTTACAAAAATTCAATACCCCGGTGATTATAAATATTTCCGGGGATACTATAGAAGAGTACATAAAATTAGCCGGAAGGCTGGGAGAAGTTTCCAGGGAGATGGGAGTTGCTGGTCTGGAGATCAACATTTCTTGTCCCAATGTTAAAAAAGGAGGTATGGCCTGGGGAACAGATGTTAAAGCAACTTATAAAATAGTAAATAGTATTCGGAAAACTACCCTGCTTCCTCTTATTGTAAAATTAACACCTAATGTTACAGATATTAAAACAATTGCACAGGCTGCTGAAGAAGCAGGAGCAGATGCTTTATCTCTCATAAATACTTTAGTAGGAATGGCAATAGATATTGATTCTCGCCAACCTAAATTAGCTAATATCAGTGGCGGCCTATCCGGACCGGCGATAAAACCGGTAGCTCTTTGGTTGGTCTGGCAGGTATTTCAGACAGTAAACATCCCGATAATCGGGATAGGGGGAATAATAAAAGTTGAGGATGCCCTGGAATTTATCATTGCCGGAGCCCGGGCAATAGAGATAGGAACGGCGAATTTTGTAAATACCAGGGTTACTATTGAAATAATAGAAGGAATAGAAAAATATCTCATAGAAAATAATATGAAAGATGTCAATGAATTAGTAGGAAGTATGAAAATATAATAAAAACAGGGGGAGAAAAGATGGATTTAACGATGCGAGAAAGATTGATCCTGGCTCTGGATGTAGACGATTTTAAAAAAGCAGAGGAATTGGTGAGTGAATTAAGTGATTATGTGGGAGCCTTTAAAATCGGAAACCAACTATTTACCGCCGAGGGAGCTAAGGTAGTTGATATGATAAACAAAAATGGGGGTAAAGTTTTTTTAGATTTAAAATTTCACGATATACCCAATACCGTTGCCCGGGCAGCAGAAGTTGTTACTAAATTAGGAGTTTTTATTTTTAATGTCCACACCTCCGGGGGATATGAAATGATGAAAGCAGCGGCTGAAGCAACGGCAAAAATCAGTCAAGAACTCGGTATCAGGAAACCTATCATTTTAGGAGTAACTCTACTTACCAGCATTAATCAGGAAATTTTAGAAAAAGAAGTAGGCATAAAAAAAAGATTAGAAGAACAAGTAGTTCATCTGGCTAAATTAGCTAAAGCTGCCGGTCTCGATGGCGTGGTAGCTTCTTCCTGGGAGATTAAGGAGATAAGAAAGGCTTGTGGAGAAGATTTTGTAATTTTAACTCCCGGGATACGTCCTACAGGTAAATCTTTCGATGATCAGAAAAGGATAATGACTCCCCAGGAAGCCATAAAATTAGGGGCTGATTTTTTGGTAATAGGTAGACCGATAAGAAATGCCGATAATCCGGTAGAGGCCGCAAAACAAATATTAAAAGAAATGGAGGGAAATTAAAAGATGATTATTAAAACAGAAGAGGTCATGAAAAATTTTGAACAGGCGGGAGCTATCCAGAAAGGACATTTTAAATTAACTTCAGGAGTTCACAGTGATACCTATATCCAATGTGCTCAGGTCATGCAGCATCCTGAATTTATGCATAATTTATGCAGTGAACTGGGGAAAAAGTTTAGGGGAGATGATATTGATGTCATTGTCGGACCGGCAATCGGTGGTATTATTATGGCTCATGTGATGGCACGAGTATTAGGACCCTGGGTGAGAGCAATCTTTACCGAAAGAGAAAATGGCAAGATGACCTTACGGCGTAGTTTTGAGATACTCCAGGGAGAAAAAGTTTTGGTAGTAGAAGATGTTACTACCACCGGAAGTTCGGTAAGAGAGGTGATAGATATAGTCAACTCAAGGCAGGGAAAAGTCGTAGGGGTAGGCGTATTAATTGATCGAAGCGGAGGAAAAGTAGATTTTGGAATAAAGACCGAAAAACTCCTGACTGTAGATATAAAGACTTATCTGCCTGAGGAATGCCCATTATGTAAAAAAGAAATTCCCGCAGTTAAACCAGGGAGTCGGGAATTTTCGAATTAAAAAGATTTTTAAAAATATTTGACAAGAGTGGCATTTTAATATATTATTATTTTTAATCTTAAAAAAGAATAATTTAATGAGGAAAGTAAGTTACTTTTTAAATTAAAAAGAGAAAGATACATTTGCTGAAAGTATCTTAA
>CAYTVM010000093.1:0-6641 GCA_964441685.1 uncultured Atribacterota bacterium
CGAAGCGTCTCTTTCTTTGGTAATAGCTAATAGTTCTCTTATATCCATATAGTTAAATTCTTCCTCTCCTGGATTATTTAAAATTATAAAATATTTTCTGATTTTTATTTTTTAATTCTATCAGAGATAGGTCAATTATACAAAGCACTAAATACACTATCGAGTATACAGTATCAAGTATCAAGTTAAAAAAGCGAAAGATAAAATAGAAAAAGTAGTATTTTTTTACTTACTTCATTGACTTATTAAAATTTCTGCTAACTCCGTATCGAGTATTGCGTTTGTTAAAAGATTTATAGTAAGTTCGATCACAAAGTCCGTCCTACACATTAAAGAAAGTCAATTTCTTTACTTATTAATGCGATAAACGATTCATGAGATACAATCTTGTACTGGTTTCCGGATTTTCGTTCTCTTTACTATATACTTGATACTGGATACTATATACTATGTTATTCTAGTCCTGCTTTTTTCTTTAGTATTTCTACTTTATCGGTCTTTTCCCAGGTAAAATCTTCATCTTCTCTCCCAAAGTGGCCATAGGAAGCAGTCTTTCTAAAAATTGGCCTTCTTAGATTCAGATGTCTTATTATCGCTTCCGGCCGTAAATCGAAAATTTCTTTAATTAATTCTAATATTTTTAATTGGGTAATTTTTTCTGTTCCAAAAGTATCTATCATAATAGATACCGGATGAGCCACTCCTATGGCATAGGCAATTTGTATTTCACATTTATCAGCCAATTCAGCAGCTACAATATTTTTTGCGATATACCTTGCCATATAACTACCTGACCTATCAACTTTAGTGGGGTCTTTTCCGGAGAAACATCCTCCGCCATGACTTCCCACTCCTCCGTAAGTGTCCACAATTATTTTCCTGCCGGTTACACCGGTATCTGCTTGAGGGCCGCCGATAACAAATCTTCCGGTAGCGTTAATAAAATATTTAGTATTTTTGTCAAGATATTTTTGTGGTATAACATAATTAATTACTTTTTCTTTAATATCTTTTTGAATAGTTTCATAGGGAATATCTTGGTGATGTTGGGTAGCAATGACTATCGCTTCCACTCTTATTGGTTCACTATTTTTATATTCAACTGTAACTTGAGATTTTCCATCAGGTCTTAGGTAAGGGATTAGCTTCTTTTTTCTTGCTTCTGCCAGTCGGAAAGCTAATTTATGAGCCAATATTATAGGAAGGGGCATCAGTTCGGGAGTTTCTCTACAGGCATAACCAAACATCATTCCTTGGTCTCCCGCCCCGGTAGTTTCTAGGTCATTTATTTCTTTTTCCGTTTCTTTTACCTCCCGAGATTTACTTACTCCCTGGTCTATATCTTTGGATTGTTCATCAATAGAAGTTAATACTGCACAAGTATCACCATCAAATCCAAATTTTGCCCTGGTATAACCTATATCTCGGATGGTTTGACGTACTACTTTCGGAATATCTACATAGCAAGAAGTAGTAATCTGTCCGGCGACTATAACTAACCCTGTGGCTACCAAAGTTTCTACTGCTACTCTTCCATAAGGATCTTCTTTATAGATGGCATCCAGAATAGCATCAGATATTTGATCAGCAATCTTATCAGGATGTCCTTCGGTAACTGATTCGGAAGTAAATAAATATTTGATCTTCAAATCTAACATCTCCTTTGTTATTTTAATTCTAAATTAAAAAACCCCTTCAATACCGAAGAGGTAATTTTTTCCTTATCTCTCGGATTTGTCATTCCGCGGGAATTAGCACCGACACAATGCATTTGGTTATAGCATCATAGGTTGCTGGGCTTCTCAGGGTCCGTCCCTCCACCAACTCTTGATAAGAGCATATTATTTTTACTTTGTTAAAATAACATAGTTAAAATCTATTGTCAAGCTAAATAGCGTGGAGCGTATAGCGTTTAGCGTAGACTATAAGATTATAGCATTCAGTATCCAGTATTGCGTAAAATCAGTATCGAGTATTCAGTATCGCACAAAATCAGTGTCGAGTGTACAGTATCGAGTATATAGTATCGAGCAAAGAAAAGGAGTCAGAAGCCAAATTAGAGTATATATAGTATATACTAAGAAATTTAGAATTCAATAGTTAAAATTCAGAATAGATCAAGCCTAGACTAAAAAGTTTAAAAATTACGGAATCTTTACTCAATACTGATTTTTACTATATACTCGATACTGGATACTTGATACTGTTTTAATATTGGATTATTTTTTAATTATAAATATTTTTTATATTTCTCGTTATTGGCCATTTTTTTGATTATATCTTTTAAATCGCCTTCTCGTTTTTTGGGATAAATTAGTTTTATATCTCCGCTGGATATTATAACTAAATCAGATAGGCCGATAGTCACTATTAAGCCTTCATCGTTTACAATAACACACCTCTTGGTATCTACTCCTTCATGCCCACCTTGAATGAGATTGCCATCTTTATCCTGAGGAAAAATTCTCTCCATAGAAGTCCATGAACCAATATCATCCCAACTAAAATCTCCTTTTACTACCAATCTATTCGTTACTTTTTCCAACACTGCATAATCTATAGATATTTTTTCTAATTCATAAAATACCTCTTTTACGATTTCTTTTTTATGTAATGTACCCATACTGTCTTTAATTCTCATTAATCCGTGATAAAGCTTGGGAGTCTCTTTTTCTAAAGCTTTTAAAATATCTCTGCAAGTCCATACAAATATACCGCTATTCCAAAAATATTTTTGCTCTCTTATAAAATTTTTTGCAGTTTCTAAATCTGGTTTTTCTGTAAATTTATTCACCACATACGCCGTGATGTTGCCAGTATTTTCTACTTCTTCGCCTATACAAATATAACCATATCCGGTTTCCGGCCGTGATGGCTTAATGCCTATGGTAATTAAATTACCAGTTTTACGAGCAAGTATACAAGCTTCTTTAACTACTTCTAAAAATTTTTCGCTCTCTTTTATTATATGATCTATAGGGAGTGTAATCATAGTGGTATCAGGATCTTTATATCTATGTTCAATAACTACTGCAGCTAAACCGATGCAGGCCGCAGTATCTTTACCAACCGGTTCGAGGATATAATTTAAATAATCTATTTCAGGAAGAGCATCTTTTATGCTGTTAAAAAGATCTTCCGTGGTAGAAATAAACACGTCTGATATATCAATGAGTGGTAAAACGCGATTAATGGTTTCTCTAATCATGCTATTCCCACCAGTAATAGATAACAATTGTTTAGGTGTATCAAACCGGCTATGAGGCCAAAATCTTTGCCCCCGGCCACCAGCCATCAGAACTGCTACATTTTTCATATAAGTTATCCTCCCCTTTTAAACAGTATATAGTATATATTATATAGTATTTAGTATTTAGTAAAGAAAATAACAGGAAAGAAAAAACAGTATCGGTAAATATAACAACTTACACTTGATACTATCAGCTTAATACTGTCTTAAAATGATACTTGATACGAGAAAAAGCTTTTAGTTTTAAATCTTTAACTCAGTTCATTATATATTTATTTTTATCATATATCAAAAAATATAATTTAGGTCTATTCAGTAATTATCAAAGGATATAATCTTTTATATAAAGTGAAGGTTAAAAAACCACTGATAACCCCTTTTAAAAGATTAAAAGGGATAATAAATGGAATTATTATTTTTACTACATCTTCTCTCCCCACTCCTAAATACAAAGGAGTTACTATTAAATTAGCCGGGATCATTATTAAAGTCATTGCTAAGGTACCCAAAGTCATCCCTAAAATTGCTCCTTTTTTAGTATGATTTAAAAGATAGATTTGAGACGATACAAATATTAAAGTTCCAGTAGCTAAAAAATTCATCAAAGCACCATAAGGACCTCCTGCCTGCCCAGCAGGCACAATAAGAGCAAAAAGTAAAGCATTTAAAAAACACATTAATACCCCAAGTTTTGGACCCCATTTAAAAGATCCAATTAAAAGGAACACATTTCCTGGGTCGTATACCAAATAAGGGGCTTGTGGTAAAATTGGAAAATGAATAAAATATCCTGCCACTATGGACAAGGCTAATAATATAGAAATACCGGTAATTTTTTTACTTTCCATACAGATTCTCCTTCTTTAGTTTTTATTTTTGCTCATAAATTTAATTGACTAAAAGCAATAATTCTTTTTATCGCCTATAATATTAAACTATTTTTTAAACAAAAATAGCCTCCGGAAAATATAATTTTTTCGGGGGTTATTTTTGTTTAAAATCATTTACTTCTTCTCCCTTCCAGACTTTACTGTCGGCTCTGGTTTCTCACCAGATCTACCTGGTACTCACAATAGTAAATACCGAGCTTGTGGGCTTATTACTTCCTATCAGCATTCTCTGCTATTAATAAGGAGAATAATTTTACCACCGGTCGGGAATTGGTTATTTTTTAGTCTAACCTCACCCTGCCCCGAAAAAGTTTCATATTCAATATTCTATTTTTAGTGATTATATCACTTTTTCTGACTGTTTACAATAAGCAAAATATAGTATCGAGTATCGAGCAAATAAAAGGAGTCAGAAACCAAATTAGAGTATATATAGTATATACTAAGAAATTCAGAATCCGGTAGTTAAAATTCATAATAGAGTGAATCTAGACTAAAAAGGTAAAAAATTACTGAATCTTTACTTGATACTCGATACTGATTTTATGCGATACGCTCCACGCTAGATTTATTCAGTGCTTTTGATCTCATTTTGAATTTCTTCCAAACTAAATCCTCTTAAATTAGCGTAATAGTCCAATACCTTATTTACATAAGTATTAGATAATGCCTGGTTGTTGGTTAATTGCTCTTGTACAGCATAAGGTCCTTGATTATAAGCAATAACAGCAGTTTTTAAATCATTAAAATCTCTATTCAACATAGATAAATAATAGACTCCGATTTGAATGTTTTTAATGGGATCAAACAATGTTTTTTCGGCACCATCCCATTCAATGCCAATATTTTCTGCCAACTCCGGAGCGATAAATCTTCTTACCTGACATAATCCATAAGCATAAGAATCAGAAACTGCCGTTGGCTCGTAATTGCTTTCTGTTTTTATTATTGCAGTTATTAATAAAGGATTAAAATTATATTTTACCGATTCTTCATAAATAGTTTTAGATATTTCATAGATAGATTTACTGTCTAAAGTAGAATTATTTTTAGATATATCATTGACTGCTTTTGTAATATAATATTCTCTCTTTACTTCATTGGTAATCATTCCGGTTAATTCTTGTAATTGCATATAAATTTCCGTAAATTGATCTCTACCTATTTTTACTTGATTATATTTTTTTATTTCATTAGATAAATCTTCCTCTATACTGACTATCTTCTCATTTATACTAACTATCTTCTCATTATTTAGGTTAATATTTTCAGCATATTTTTCTGTCTGTGTGCTCAAGTTATTGATGCTGATTTGTAATGTAATAAAAAAGATAAGTAAAAGAAACATAAAAATTAGGACTACCATGCCAAGATTTTTGTTAATTTTATCTCTAGATGAGTCTACCATATCGCTTTTTTCTCCTTTTTTCTTTTCATTAGACATAAATATCCCTCCTTAAATATTTTATTAGGGATGGTAACTTAACTTATTGTATTTTGCTACCTTCAATTATATTTTTATCTATCGTTAATAAAACGACATTATCCTTTTCAACTGCTGCTAAAAGCATGCCTTGAGATTCTATGCCTCTAAGTTTTACAGGTTGTAAATTTTTTACCATTACGATCTTTTTACCTAAAATTTCCTCAACAGAGTAATGCTTTCTTATTCCTGCTACAATAATTCTTGTTTCTGTACCCAAACTTATTTGCAATTTAAGTAATTTATCTGTCCCGCTTACTTCTTCAGCAGAAATAACTTTTCCTACTCTTAAATCAATTTTCTTAAACTCCTCGTATGATACAATATTAGCCATATCTTCTTTTGTCTCTTTTTTATCTTTCTTTTTAGTGTTAATTCTGGGAAATATTACTTTTCCCGGCTTAACTAAAATTCCTGGCTTTAATTTTCCCCAAGAAGCATCTTCGCCTAATCTTATTTTTTCTAAATCACTTTCCAATCCTAACTGTTTCCAAATTTCTTTAGTTTTAACTGGCATAAAGGGATATATTAATATAGTGGATAGGCGTATAGATTCAGCTAGATTATATAGAATGGTAGATAACCTTTCCTTTTGTGAATTATCACGGCCTAATATCCATGGTTCTGTTTGATCAATATATTTATTAGTTCTTCTTATAAATTGCCATATGGTTTCTAAAGCAGTATTAATCGATAAACTATTCATTTGAATAAGGTATTTTTCTATAGTTGTTTGAGCTAATTTTTTTAATTCCTGGTCATATTCGTTTTTTTGGGTTGATGTTTGGGGAATTTCTTTATTAAAATACTGAGTAATCATTGCAACAGTTCTACTTACTAAATTTCCCAAATCATTAGCCAAATCATAATTTATTCTTTTAATTAAGAAATCTTTAGAAAAATTACCATCCTGTCCAAAAGAAACTTCTCTCATTAAAAAATATCTAAAGGCATCGGCCCCATATTTTTCTGCCATTTCATAGGGGTCTACTACATTACCTTTAGATTTTGACATTTT
>CAYTVM010000094.1:0-4356 GCA_964441685.1 uncultured Atribacterota bacterium
TATTCCGCTGAACGACAAAATCCTCATAAAATCTTCGATAACTTCTGTTCTTTTTCACTAAATCTTTAATCATCAATATCTCCTTTCTTAAATTAACAACAAAATTTTTAATATTATTTATCTAAAAGTTTTGATTCGTCGTAAGATATTTTATTCTGATTTTTATCCTGGTACTTTTCTAAAGCCAGTTGGATTAATCGGTCAATCAGTTCAGGATAAGGCATGCCACTCGCCACCCATAAACGAGGGTACATACTGACAGAAGTAAAGCCGGGAATAGTATTAATTTCATTCAAATATATTTTATTCTCTTTTTTGCTGATAAAAAAATCTACTCGAGCCATCCCAACAGCGTCAACAGATTTAAAGGCAGATAGGGCAATCTCTTGAACCTTTTTGGATACGTCATCAGGTAATTCTGCCGGAATAATCAATTGAGTCCCTTCATCTATATACTTTGAATCATAATCGTAAAATTCTCCTGCCGGTCTGACTTCTCCTACAACTGAAGCCCGGGGTTCATCATTCCCTAAAACAGCGCATTCTATCTCTCTTACGTCCTCTAGCCCCTCTTCAATTAAAATCTTACTATCATAAGAAGAAGCTAAATCTATGGCCTTCTCTAATTCTTCTTTTTTATGAACTTTAGTTATCCCTACACTGGAACCCATATTAGCGGGTTTTACAAAAAGAGGGTATTTGAAGTCATTCCGAATTAAAGACAAGATTTTCTCTTTGTTTTTTTGCCATTCTTTTCTCTTAATAGTCATCCACTTTAATATCGGCAAATTCTTCTGTTGAAATATTATCTTCATGAAATCTTTGTCCATAGAAATTGCGGAGGCTGCCACTCCTGATCCCACATAAGGAATATTGGCTAACTCCAAGAGGCCCTGTATTGTTCCATCCTCTCCATAGGGACCGTGTAATATCGGAAAGATTATGTCTATTTTTTCTAAATTTGAGCTTTTTTCAAATCTTTGGTTATCGTCTATGCGAACCAGGGCATTACCGGAAGGATCATTTAATAAAATGACCGTGCTTTTCCCTTCTATTTTACCGGATTGAAGAGCCAATTCAGAATCTAGGGGAGAAATCCATCTACCTTCTTTGGTTATACCGATAGGCACTACGGTATATTTATCTTTATTTATTGCTTTAATAATTGAGGAGGCGGAAAGAAAGGAAACCTCATGTTCTCCAGACCTTCCTCCAAAAATAAGTCCCACTCTTAATTTTTTTACTCCCATATTATATTGCTCCCTTTTTGTATTTTTCTAATAAATTTTATTATTGCAAATTTAATATCTCTATAGTTCCTTCTTCAATATCTAAATATAGTAGTTTATTGCGAAAAACTTTTCCTCTTTTTAATAATATTTTAATGACTTCTTGAGCTTCCAAGGATGCAATGATGACAGGAGTTACCGTAGGAGCGCCTGATGTTACCTCACTCCCATGTTCAGGCAAATCTTTATCGGATCCATAGATTAGTTCTAAACCCTTATCTTGAGGGAAGATGGTGGTAAGTTGCCCATTAAACCCGGCTATAGCGCCATGAACCAGAGGAATGTTTAGTTCTCGGCAGGCTTTTTGAAGTATAAAACGAGCAGGAAGATTATCCAGAGCATCTACTACGACTTCTGCTCCCTTGATAATTTTTTTCACATTGTCTGAATCAATGAAAACAGAATGTCCGGTAATTTCGATGGAAGAATTTATTTCTTTTACTCTCCTTACGGCTACCTCGGCTTTATCCTGTCCCAAATTGGTTTCATTTGAAAGTATCTGCCGATTCAGATTGCTATCCACTATTAAGTCTTTGTCTGCAATGATTAATTGTCCGACTCCCATTCTGGTTAAAAGTTCTAATACTGTTCCCCCTAATCCACCAGCGCCTATGATCACTACTTTTGATTGCAAAAGCTTTACCTGTTCAGAAGGACTAATGACTCCCAAATTACGTTGATAGCGTCCAGGGATTATATTACTTTTCAGAGCTAATATCTCTATCTCTTTGCTCGATAATTGAAATTTAATAGCTATCTTTTTAACCTGATCAAAAGAAATACTATCATATTTTTCACCAGAAGAATTTATCGCTTCTCTCCTTTTTTTCTTTAATTCTTTGAGAATTTTATCTTCTTTTTCATTTCTGACATTTTCTTTCATGAGATTTGTCCTTATTTATTTTTATTATATAATAAATGTAAGATTGTCGCACTCCCTAGGGTCGCTCGCGATGAGACTTCTGTTTTTTTATTCTTACTTCTTGTTCCTGTCTTATGATTCCTATCTTCTTCTTTCTTCCCTCTACACTATTTCTTTTCTTCACTATATACTCGATACTCGATACTATATACTATCTTTGTATTTGGCTTTTAGTTTTTCCAGTCTTTGTTTAATCTCTTTTTCAAATCCCCTATCGGTAGGAAAATAATACTTTCTTCCTTTTAGCTCCTGAGGAAGATGTTCCTGAACAATATAGCCTCCTTCAAAATTGTGAGCATATTTATAACCTTTACCGTAATCTAAATTCTTCATTAAATTGGTGGGAGCATTACGAATTACCAGAGGAACTGGCAGCGGTCCCCACTTTTTAATGTCTTCCTGGGTGAGTTGATAACCCTTGTAGAGGGCATTACTCTTGGGAGCACAGGCTAAATAGGTAGCGGCTTGCGCTAAAGCTAAATTACCTTCGGGCATTCCTAAAAAATGAACTGCCTGCATAGCTGACACTGCTACCTGTAAAGCTTGGGGATCAGCATTCCCTATGTCTTCTGAGGCAAATCTAACCAGCCGCCGGGCAATATAAAGAGGATTTTCTCCGGCTTCTAACATACGAGCCACCCAGTAGAGTGCAGCATCGGGATCGGAATCGCGCATAGTCTTATGAAGGGCAGAGATAATATTATAATGCTCTTCCCCTGTCTTATCATAACGCAGGCATCTTTTTTGGATTGCCTCTTCGATAATTTTCAAACTTATATTTCTTATGCCCTGAGCATCGGGCTTGGTAGTTATCGCTGCAAATTCTAAAATATTTAAAGCTATACGGGCATCTCCATAGGCAAGTTCAATAATAAAATCCAAAACCTTTGATTCTAATTTCACCTGATATTTTTCCAAGCCTTTTTCTTTATCCAACAAAGCCTTTTCCAAAATATTTTTCAAGTCTTCCGGAGATAATGGTTCCAATATATAAACGGTTGACCTCGATAAAAGAGGGGAAATAACTTCAAAGGAAGGATTTTCGGTAGTAGCGCCAATTAAGACCACAGTTCCATCTTCTACATAGGGCAGAAAAGCATCCTGCTGAGCCTTATTAAACCGATGAATTTCGTCCACAAATAATATAGTTCTTTGGTGCTGATATCTTCTTCGATCCTGAGCTTCTTTGATAATCTTCCGTAAGGCAGGTACACCTGAAACAGCGGCACTGAAAGGGACAAAATGGGTCTTGGTCATTTTGGCTATAATTCTGGCTAAAGTTGTTTTTCCAGAACCTGGCGGACCCCAGAGGATAATCGATTGGAGTTTGTCATCTTCGATAGCTTTGCGTAAAGGTTTACCTTGACCAATAATTTTTTCCTGTCCTAAAAAATCCTCTAATCTTTCCGGCCTGATCCTATCGGCAAGAGGGGCATCATTATTCATTTTGCTCTTTTCATAATTTTCAAAAAGGTCCATTAAAATTTACCTGAATATTTATTTATTTTTTTACTTTCCTTATATATTATATCTTTTGATTTATACTTTCAAACTCATTTTTTAATATACCCATTAAGATTACATCATAATACTTTCCGCCATAAAATTGGCCTTTTCTTAATCTACCCTCCTCTTTAAAACCACATTTCTTATAACAGCGTATACCTCTCTGATTATAATCGAAGACGCGAAGATATACTTTATTCAAATTCATCTGATTAAAGGCATGATTAAGCAAGGTCTTTATAGCATCTGAGCCATAACCCTTGTCCCAATATTCTTTATTACCAATGACAATCCCCAATTCAGCATTTCTATTCTTCCAATCAATTTTATGTAAACTAATCTGACCTATATACTCTACCTCTTCAGTTTCTATAACCAAGTTTTTCTCTGTATCACTATGGTTTATTGCTCTTTCTAAAAACTTTTCCTCTTCCACCCGAGAAATCGGATAGAGAAAGGCAGATAAATATTTAGTAACTTCCCGGTCGTTAACCCATTTCATTATCTCTTCCAGATCTTTTTTCTCTAAAGCCCTCAAATTAACCAATTTTCCTTTAAGCATACTCTTCTCTCCTCTAAAGGTAAACTTTGGTGCCTGGCACAAAAGTTTACCTTTTTAAAAAATAAATAATTATTTTT
>CAYTVM010000094.1:4456-6631 GCA_964441685.1 uncultured Atribacterota bacterium
CACTAAAGTTTACACTAACCAAGAAGGAGGATTTCTCAATGATGAATAAATTAAAAATAGCTTGCCTTCAAATAAGTGCAAGAGAATATGAGGATAGATACGAAAATAAAGAAAATATCTTGAGAATGATTGATAAGGCAGCCGATGTACACCCTCAATTAATGATTTTGCCAGAGTGTGCCTATCCTGCCTATTACATTTCTCCGCTTATGGTGAAAAACTCTTTAGAATTCCAAAAATCAACTCTGGAACTAATTTCCGAAGTGAAACAAAGGGCTAAACTATATAAATGCTATATAGCTTTAGGGATAGTTGAAACTGACCAGATCAAAAATATTTTTTATAATTCTGCTTTGCTTATTAATCCGGAAGGCCAGGAGATAATCCGCTTCCGAAAATCTTATCTCTGGCATTTCGATTCTCGTTGGTTCTGTGCTGGTGACCAATATCCTGTATTTGAGACCGAATTCGGAAAGGTAGGTATGTTTATTTGTGCTGATGGACGGCTCCCTGAAATAGTCCGTTGTTTAAGCTTGCAAGGAGCTGACATCTTAATTGACCTTACCAACTGGGTTACTTCAGGTTTTGAGAAAGAAATCTTTTCTAACCCTCAGGTAGAATATATGATTCCTACGCGAGCCCTGGAAAACCGAGTATGGATCATTGCCTCTAATAAAGTGGGAATGGAGGCAAAGAGTATATTGTATTGTGGAAAAAGTGCTGTTTTTAACCCTGATGGTCAGATAGCTAAAATAGCCTCTTCTTGCCAGGAAGAGATTCTCTTTTATGAAATTTCCCTTGAGGAAGCTTTGGATAAATCCATCGATAACCAAATTAATATCATCAATGATAGAAGACCGGAACTATATTCTGAATTGATTCAACCTACAGATACTTTGCCTGTCTATTCTATAATGAAAAAAAAGACTGGTTTTAAAAATACAAATCCGCTTACCGCGGTAGTACAAATAGAATTTGAGGATAATTTTAGAAAATATCTCCAAAAAATAGAATTCTTTATAGACAATCTACTAGAACAGGAGACTGATATTATTATCTTTCCGGAATGTAATTTTATCTTCCCCGAAAATGGAGAGGAGATTATTCATAAAATCAAACAAATCACTAAAGATAGGAAAGTGCTCTGCGCTATTACCATAGTCGAAAAAGCAGATGAGTCCTATTATAAAACCACCTTTCTTATAGAATCGGGTAAGCTTCAGGGAAAATACAGAAAAACGCATTTGGAAAGAGAAGAAAAGAGTCTTTTTTCTTCTGGAGATTTGGGCCTTCCGGTATTTAGAACTTCTTATGGATATATGGGAGTTATGATAGGTTACGAAGGTTTATTTCCTGAAATAGCCCGTATTCTAACTCTTAAAGGAGCAGATTTAATTATCTGGCCCAGTAAATTTAGCAATGACAGACAGATAAACATCTGCCGTAGCAGGGGAGCAGAAAATAAAATATTTATCGCCTGTTCTAATTCTATTTCTCATCAAAGCAATGGTCATAGCTTGATCACTTCTCCTTCAGGACAAATATTAACCTCTTGTCTGGGTAAAACTGAACAAGCCAGTTTTTCTTCGCTTAATCTTTTACTTGCTCGAAATAAAGATATTGTCCCCCATACCAATACAATCTTAAACAGAAAACCAGATACTTATAAAATTTTGTTAAACCATACTAATACAAAGGAGAAATAAAATTGAAAGCAGAACTTATCGTTAATTTAACCGCAGGCGGCGGGAAACCTCATAAACATTTAAATACAGTATCAAAATATCTAAAGGAAAATGGTCTAAATTTTAAAGTATGCACCACTTCCCATCAAGGAGAAGCGATGGAACTTGCCCAAAAAGCTGCTGACAATGGCACAGAACTCATCGTATCAGTGGGTGGAGATGGCACAGTCAATGAAATAGTCAATGGGATTATGAAATCAAAAAATGATCCACCCTTAGGAATAATCCCTTTAGGATGGGCTAATGATTTTATTAAAAGCACGAACATTCCCTCTGATATCATTGAGGCTTGTAAAATTTTAATTAAAGGTAAAACTAAAAAAATAGATATAGGACTAATTAATAACCAAATATATTTTGCTAACATCTGTGGGGTAGGGTTTGATGCAGAAGTAGCCCAGCTTGCCAATCAAATGAAAAGTAAACACCC
>CAYTVM010000095.1:0-6618 GCA_964441685.1 uncultured Atribacterota bacterium
GCACATTTGGAAACTCTGGGACAAACGGAAGGATTTTTTACACATTCTACAAAACTTATTCCCCCTTCCAGAGTTTGTACAATCTCTTTTAGGGTTATTTGAGAAGGAGATTTGGCTAACCTATACCCTCCATGGGCTCCTCGAGAAGAACTTATTAATCCACTGGCCCTAAGAGGTATAACCAGGTGACTTAAATATTTTTCTGAAATCTCTTCCCTTGCTGCAATATCCTTTAAAAAAACGGTTCCCTTTTTAAAATTCAAGGCTAACTCTAACATTAACCTTGTGCCATATCTTGCTCTGGTAGAAAGTCTCATGAAATCACCTCGTTTAATGACTACTATCACTACTACTTTAGTAGTGATTATAATATAAAAAAATATTTTTGTCAATTATTAAATAAGTATCAAGTATATAGTATGTCGTATATAGTGAAGAGAGAAAAAGAAAATAGTAGCCAGAATGAATTCGTATCTCGTGAATCGTATCTTATATTTTAGCGCGGAGCGTACAGCGGATAGCGGTTAGTATTCGTCCGTTGCCATTATCATTTCGTATCTTGCAACTATTAATTGAATATTGTCAGCTTAAAAGTTTGTCTTAAATATTAAATCGGAAATTAATGATATCACCATCTTCAATGATGGCATCTTTCCCTTCGATCTTTAGTAACCCTTTTTCTTTTACTGTATGCATAGAGCCCAAAGTAACCAAATCCTGATACTTTGCTATTTCTGCCCGGATAAAGCCTCTTTCTATATCGGAATGTACTTTTCCGGCAGCTTTTTTGGCAATAGTCCCTTTTTTAATAGTCCAGGCCTTCACTTCGTCTTCTCCCACAGTGAAAAAAGATATCAATCCCAGGTGCTGATAACACACTCGTGATAATCTTTCAATCCCCGATTCTTTTAGTTCCAAATCTTCTAAAAATATTTGCCTCTCATCCGGTTCCAGTTGACTTATTTCCATTTCCATCTTGCCACAAATACTTAAGCTGGCCATATTGCCATCCTGAATAACCTGAACTAATTTTTCCCTTTGGGGATATGATTTTGTTTTAAATTGCTCTTCGCCAAGATTCAAGGCAATAATAATCGGTTTTAAAGTATAAAAACCGAAACCGCTTATCTTTTTTAATTCATCCTCAGAGAACTCAAGATTAGAAAGAAACTGATCATCACTCAGTCCCTGGTTACATTTCTTTAAAATCTCCATCTCTACCAATTCCTCATGGGTCAATTTCCGCTTTGTTTTTTCTAAACGTCCTAATCGATTCTCTACTACCTCTAAATCCCTAAATAAAAGTTCACATTTTAAATTTTCTATCTGAACAATCGGATCTTTCTGACCAGTAACCGCCGGATCTTCAAATAGCCTGATGACAAACAGTAAGGCCTCGGCATCCTGAATATGACTAAATATCTCTACCTTTTCTTTTGTTGGTAACTCAGGTGAAATACCACCGATGTCCACAAATTCAATAGCGGCATAAGTCGTCTTCTTGGGATGATAAAGGGAACTTAAATATTCTATTCTCTGATCGTAAACGGTAGCAATGCCAATATTTTTTGTGCCTTTTGTAGAAAATGCAGAAACCTCTTTATGTTGGCCAGTTAGAAGATTAAATAGAGTAGTCTTCCCGGTTAAAGGCATCCCTATAATTCCAATTTTCATTTCCTCTCCC
Organism: uncultured Atribacterota bacterium; assembly: GCA_964441685.1. Classification (GTDB taxonomy): domain Bacteria; phylum Atribacterota; class Phoenicimicrobiia; order Phoenicimicrobiales; family Phoenicimicrobiaceae; genus Sediminicultor. The sequence goes on from CAYTVM010000095.1 coordinate 1,685, forward strand.
CCTATTCTGTATTTCGTATCTCGTGAACAGTATCTCCAAAAGAAATAGTGTTATTTCATTATAACAAATGCATTTCAAAAATTAAAATATATAAAAAAATAAGAGAGATAAAAATATTAGAAAATTGAGGGATGAAATTTATAAAAACGATATTTTATTTATTTTCCCATTGTCCATCAGGTAAATACAATTTGTCGTCTCTTTTAAAAATTTTTTATCATGAGAGATAATGATATAAGATAACTGGGGATGATTATTTAAAATTTGGACTATCTTTTCAATCGTCTCTTCGTCAAGCCAAATGGTAGGTTCATCAAGCAATAAAATCTTCGGCTGCATTGCCCATACTGTAGCCAGAGAAACTAACCTTTTCTCACCATAGGAGAGATTATAAGTAATCCTATCTTCAAAACCAGTTAATCCAAGAGTCTCTAAAGTTTCTTTCAAGATCTTTTTAGTTTCCTGATAATTTTTTCTTAGATTTAGAGGCCCAAAAGCGATATCTTCGGCCACAGTAGGACTAAATAACTGGTCATCAGGATCCTGAAATACAAGACCAATCCTTTCTCTAACTTCTACAAAATCGTTCTCTACTTTCCGTTCTTTTCCAAAAACCCCAATCTTCCCTTCTGTTGGATATAAAAGTCCCATAATAAGATGAAAAAGAGTCGTCTTCCCACTTCCGTTGGGCCCAACCAGACCTATCCTTTCTCCTTTAAAAAAATTAAAATTGAACGCCTTAAATACATAATCCCGCGAGGGGTAGGCAAATGAAAGATCAGAAATTTTAATGACTGCTTCTTTTTCTTTTTCTTTCATGGTAATAACACCAATCCCATAATGCAACTTAGCATTACGATCCCTGCTACAAAATCAGATTTTTTAAATACAAAATGATTTAAAGTCAAAAATTTTCCCTTGAATCCACGGCAAAGCATCGCATTATAGACTCTTTTGGAGCGGTCATAACTTCTGACTAACATCATCCCGATTAAATAGGCATAAGTTCTGTAAGTATGAAAATTAGTCCGGGGTTTAAAACCTCTTATTTTTATAGCATTATTTAATCTTATATATTCAGAGTGGATCGTTTGAGTATAGCGATAAGTAAAGAAAAATAACTGAGTTAGCTTATCAGGAAAATGTAGATGACGCAAGGCATGAACCAGATTAAATATTGAGGAAGTAGAAAGAAGAGCAATCCCAGCTAAAATAATAGTGTTTGATTTTATAGTAATTAAAAGGGCATATTTGATGCCTTCCTGAGAAATATTGAATGAGCCCAAAGTATAAATATTTTTACCGGGGAAGGTAAAAGGGAGCATCAGCCATAATAAAAAGATAAAACTGTTCACCACTAAAAGACGGGAAATGATTTCTTTAGCCCTCAAGCGAGCAACAGCTACTGCCCCTACTGCAAATAATAAACCACCTGTCAATAAGGTATATTTATCAGTAAGAGCAACCATGACTGAAAACAATATAGCCACGATAATCTTTACTCGCGGGTCTAGCCTATGAAGGGTAGAATCCCCTTCCGAAAATTTTTCTTTAATCAAATTCATCACCTAAAAATAAATTTAAAAATTATTTTTTACGACTTAAAAAATAAGCAATTATTCCAAAGATACCAATGATATAACCAATGCCTCCGATTATCTCGGTAGGTGAAATTCTATCTTCTTGAGATTTCTTAATCTCTCTCATCATCGGCTTCAACTTTTCATCCAGAGCAACTTCTATCAATGATTGGATTTCTTTTAAATCGAACGAAGAAATTTCAGGAGAAACCTTAGATACGGATTCTTCAGATTTTTCTTGAGTTAACCCCGCGACACCCCTTAGTTCATTAGCCGGGATAGTATATTCTGCTCGGTGCCCCATACTGGCAGTAAGAACTAGTTTTAAATCTCCATTTATTACATCTTCTGGAGGTGCTTCAAAACAAAATATTCCTTCCTCATCAGTTAGTCCTTCTAATAGTTTATTTTCCTGGTTATCAAATACTTCGATTTTTGAATCCACACACTTTTTACCATCATTAAAATAACTTTCGGTGTAGATTTTCCCTCCTTCTACATAGGCAAAGATATTGACTTTGTGGGCAAAGACCGAGACATCCATTATTATAATGATTAGAAAAATAAATATCAAAATAAAATATAGCTTATTTTTCATTTTACCTTTCCTATATATTTAAAATATACTGAATTAATCTATGTAATCAAATATTTAATATTTCAGGTCTCACTTTCCTCAAGAATCCTATACAAAATGCAGTTAACACTCCTTCTAAAATCATCACCGGTAGATGAGCAATCAGCACCAATTTAGCTACCTGCAAGAAAGATTCTCCGGTAAAGACCAAGGCAGCTGCTACCATAAGCCCACTTAATAATACCGCTAGAAATCCGCAAACAAAGGCTAAGCTCAGGGCAACAAAATTATTTTTCTCTCTCACTCCTCGATTAAAAAGAAAGAAGCAGATAATTGCCGGAAAGGCCATATTAAAAGTATTCACTCCCAGAGTAGTAATGCCTCCAAATTGAAAGAGCAGACCTTGTAAGCTAAGAGCAACCAATATTGCCGGAAAGGCGGACCAACCTAATAATACCCCTATAATTCCATTTAAAATCAGATGCACACTTGAAGGACCGACAGGTACATGAATCAAAGAAGCCACAAAAAAAACAGAAGATAGAATGGCTACTTTAGGCACTTCTTTGTGTTCCATTTTCTTTAAACTATAGGCTACAGCTGCAACAGTCAAACCCGCACCTGTAACCAATACCGGCGCAGATAGTATCCCTTCTGAAATATGCATAAAATATTTCCCTTCTGTCTATTTATTCCATATCGTAAGTCTTGACCCAGAGTACTGCCCCTATTTCTACTGATTTCTCTTCTCCATTATGTTTTATTTTCTCTTCATCCTCATTAAGAGCTGCAAACCCCCACCAACCTGCCCGGGGCATAGCATAAGTAAATACCCCGTTCTGGTCTGCTTTAATCACCTGGGTAATCATGGGGTCAGCAGGGCATTTGACCTGGCCATCTTGATTGTAATATTCCACTTCTACTTCCGCATAAGGCACTTCTTCGCCCTTAACTTTCACAATCCCCTGAAAAACATTTCCCGTCCAAAGGCCATATGGCCGAGTCAAGGGAATGATCTCAGTTTTTAATCCTATCTCTTCGTCCCAGCCTACTTCCAGACCGAGGGCATTTACAATCACTTTAGTATAGTGAATGATAAAACAATCTTCTGCTGGTTCCCAATAAGGTTGCGGCTCAACATAAAAGATTTGGTCACCCGGGCGTTTTATCTGATAATTAGTCTCCCAGGTAGTGCAATCGTTAATTTTTTTCTCCTGAAGCGTACTGAGTAAATCAATTCTCTTACCTTGAACTAAAACTCCAAATTGCGCTGGTTTAGCCATATCCATATAATCGCCTTCCATGGGATGAATAAATTGTATTTTTAAACGAATACTTTTATTGTCATCCTGAGTTACCATATCATCAGATGGAATTATCATTCCGAAATGAGCACTGGCTGCCAAACTCCCAAATAAAAACATTACCACTAAAGTAAAAACTAAAACAACTTTTAATTTTATATTTTTCACATCTTTCCTCCTGATTTTTATTAATTCTTCAATTGTTTTTAATGTAGGGGTCGAATTTATTCGACCCAAGTTTTGCGGGCTTGATAAATCAAGCCCCTACTTCTATGCGCTATCCGCTATACGCTCCACGCTATTCTTTGCTATATACTATTTTCATTTTCGTGCTACGAATAAAGGTAAAAAAATTAAGGTCATCAGCCTTTATAAAATATTTCATATATGAAAACCAAAAAATGCAAATCGAAAACTAATTTTTTAAACTAACTCTTTTCCGGTAGTAGCTATAGATAAAGCTCCGTATTTCACCCCTTTAGTTACTCTTAATTTGTCCGCCAGTTCCCTCGCCTCTATCGGTTTTCCTCTCACTACTATTATCTCCAAACAATTATTATGATCTAAATGAATGTGCTGGCTGGAGATAATCAACTGGTGAAAATCATGCTGGATATCGGTTAAGGTATTTACTAACTCTCTCTTGTGGTGGTCAAAGACTAAAGTAATCGCCCCAGCTACTTCTTTACCTTCAATCCACTCTCTCTTAACTAGATTCTCTCTGATTAAATCTCGTATTGCCTCTGAACGGTTTGAATATTTCTTCTCTTTAATCAGTCTATCAAATTTTTCCAAAAGTTCTTTTTCTAATGATACACCAAAACGGACTATTCCAGACATTAATTTCTCCTTTGCTATTGTAAATATTACTATTTTTAAAATAATAACACGACAATCCTATCCTGTCAAAGTTTTAATTTATGAATCGATAATAATCTCTTTAAGCGGTCTCTTGGGTACATGGTGGACTTTCTGACTATCCCGCCAATATTTTATATCTCCCTCGGGACCAACTGTTTCAAGCATAACTTTTTCTTTAGGTTTACCAATAGCCAATACATACAAAATCTCATATTTTTCCTCAATTTTTAAGGCAAGCCTCAACTCGTCCCTTTTCACCGAGGCAAATATACATCCTCCCAATCCCTTCTCGGTCGCTCCCAGAAGGATACTCTGGGCAGCAATCCCCGGGTCACACCAGTAGTTTTTAGTGATTTCTGTATCAACCAGCATAATGATATAGGCAGAAGGTTTTTCCCCTTCAGCAGGACCAGGCCAATCCTTTAAGTAACCTGCCCAGGCTAAAGTAGGAAAAATTAAATCATTTTTTTTCTTCTCACAAGATAAAATGTATTTTAAGGGCTGTCTGTTAGCAGCAGAAGCTGAAAGCCTGGCTAAATTTACCAGCTCCTCCAAAGTATTCCGCTGAACGACAAAATCCTCATAAAATCTTCGATAACTTCTGTTCTTTTT
>CAYTVM010000096.1:0-2606 GCA_964441685.1 uncultured Atribacterota bacterium
ACTGTAGCCCCACTCTCGGGAGATACCGAAGTATCAACTTCCATATAGTTAATCCTTAGAATATCCACACCCAATACTTCGGCAGCTATCTGGGTAAAAACAGTTTTTAAACCTTCACCATTCTCAGCCAATCCACAGGAGATTAAGATACTCCCGTCACACTGAATGGCAACTATGGCGCCGGCAGCATCGGTTGCCTCGGCTCCCAAACTGCAGCCGCGAAAGCTGATAGCCATACCGATTCCTCTTTTTTTGTCTCCTGATTGAGGTTTGCAGTATTCTCTGTATTTCTCTTTATAATGACTGGTTTCAGCAGCTTGGTTGATGACTTCTTCCAGGCTCACCTGGTGATTATCCAATTTCTGTCCGCTGGCAGTAATAGAATTGTTGTGATATATATTTTTTAAACGCAGTTCCATGGGAGTCATCTTTAATTCTTCGGCCAGTTCATCCATTAATGATTCCTGGGCAAAGATAATTTGCGGTGAACCATAACCTCTCATCGCCCCGGTATATACATTATTGGTGTAATACCCGTAAGTATCTGTCTTCACATTTTGTAATTCGTAAGGACCGGTTGCCTGAACAACTGAACGCCAGGTAACAAAGGGAGTCTGGCAGGCATAAGCTCCGCTATCGGCTAAACATTTAATCTCCATTGCTACTAGCTTACCTTCTTTGGTGGCACCTACTTTGTATTTCATTTTATAAGGATGGCGTTTATAACTTTCGAGAATTGATTCATCTCTGGTATTTACCATTTTAACCGGTCGATTAGTTTTTAAAGCTAAGATGGCCGCTCGGGCAGCCATAGAAGACATCACTTCATCTTTACCCCCAAATGATCCACCCATATGATTCTGGATTATTCTCACTTTGTTCAAGGGTACCTTAAGCACACTTGCTACGGCATTCCGACAGGAAAAAGGATTCTGAATCGAACCATAAATAGTGACTAAAGTATTATGCTCATGGGGCACTGCCACGAGTGACTCAGGTTCGATATAACCGTGTTCTACAAACTGAGTAGTATATTCTCTTTCCAGTATTACCTCTGCCTGGGTGAAGCCTTTTTCCGTATCCCCTTTTCTCAATCGATGATACACCACCTGATTATTGGGTAATTCCGGATGAACTAATGGGGCATCTTTTTTTTCTGCTTCTTCCGGGTCAAAAATACCCGGTAATTCTTTATATTCTACATCGATAAGTTTTACAGCTTCCGCAGCTGTTTCTTTACTCTCAGCAGCAACGACAGCAATACCATCACCGATATACAAAACCTCTTGTCGAGCTAAAACTTGTTGGTTTTGAATAATCACTCCAAATTCATTATTAGGAATATCATCTGCCGTTATCACTGCTTTCACACCCGGATAGGCTAGAGATTTCCTAATATTTACTTTTATAATTCGGGCATGAGGATATTTACTTCGTAACACTTTACCATAAAGCATATTGGAGAAGAATAAATCAGCAGCAAATTTAGCTTTGCCGCTAACCTTTTCATAGGCATCGACTCGTTTTATCGATTTATTTACCTCGCTGAATTTCATTCTCTTCATCTCCCTTGTGTGTCAGTAAATTACTCCACGCTATAATTTCACTTCTAGCGTGGTTATTTTAAGGACTATACAGTACACTCTTGTTTTTTTATCAGAAGTTTATTCTTCGGCACCTAGAATTAATGAGAGTAAAGCCATTTTTAAAACGACACCATTAAATGCTTCCTGCCAATAACGTGAATGTCGGGTGATATCGACATCCGGAGGTAGTTCATCCATTCTCGGCAGAGAATGCAATATAATTGAATCGGATTTTGCTTTCTTTTCTAAAAGTTCGCGAGTTACCCGATAATTATCCGGAGTCAAGCCTTTATCCGATTTCGTATCTTCACGAGATTTGGTATAATCAGCCTGCACAACGGGTTCCATATAAATGACATCCGCTTCACTGATAACATCCGCAACATGCTCGGCTGTCTTGAAACGCAAGTTATAATTTTTTAACTCGGCTTTAAATTCTTCGGTCATTGACATTGCAGGAGGGGCAACATAAATAAGCTGTGCATCAAATTGGGTAAGTGCATATGAAATAGAATGCATGGTGCGCATGCGCATATCACCAATACAGAGGAAAGTCAAACCATCAATAGTACCCTTTTCCTGCAGTATGGTATACAGGTCTGTCAAAACCTGAGTCGGGTGCTCTCCCCAACCATCACCGGCATTAATTACCGGCACGCTGGCCCATTTTGCTGTCTCAGCCGGAGCGCCCTGTTGAAAATGCCGCATAACAATCACATCACCATAATATTCCAGCATTTTAACGGTATCTTTAATGCTTTCCTGATAAAAATCACCAGCTCGGGTCATTTTCGCATCCGCGAAGCCAAGCACATGACCACCAAGACGGTGCATGGCTGCTTCGTGAGACAAGCGGGTACGGGTACTTGGTTGATAGAATGCGGTTACCATAGTTTTATCGGCCAGAATGTTACTGTTTTTACGATTTTTAGCAATAGGCTCTAATTTTTTAGCAACTTCAAAAATTCTAAAAAAATCTTCTCTCTCGAAATCCTTTAAAGAGAGGATATCTCTTCCTAA
>CAYTVM010000096.1:2706-6590 GCA_964441685.1 uncultured Atribacterota bacterium
TTCTAAAAAAATCTTCTCTCTCGAAATCCTTTAAAGAGAGGATATCTCTTCCTAAAAAACTACGCATTGAAAACCTCCTATTTCATTTTTTAATTATATTCGCTCATTTTCTTACTGACCAGGAATCAACAATTTAATACACCTGGCTTAAAAGATTGGTTCTCTTATTGAATTCCTTAATTAATCTATCTATCTCATCAACTTGTCGGTGTATTCCACCCCAGTAATTTTCATAGTCATACCATTGAGCATCTAACTCCTCTAAGCCCTTCCCCTGTTGTTCTATCCAGGTAAAGTATTTGAGATTATGCATTCTTTTTCTATCGCGATAAGTTAATTCTTGCATATAATCAGTAGTAAGTGCCTGCAGGTTACGATGAAAATCGATAGCTGCATCGGTTTCATCATAGGGGCCAAATTCTTCTTCTAATTCTTTTAATCGAGAGCCATACATTTCCATGGAATCGGTAAAGACAGTTAAGACGATATCCTTTACGGTTAATTCATAATATTTAGCAAATTTTATAGCCATAATCATATTGGCCACACTGGAAATTCCCATTAGTGGTAATTTTTCAATTATCTCTGCAGGAACACCCTTTTTACTTAAATATTTCTGGCCAATAGGTTCATTAAATAAACGAATTATTCCCATACTATTACTATCATCTACGTCAATAATCATATCAGTATTTTTCACATTATGAATCCAGGGAACGTGTTTATCTCCTATCCCTTCAATGCGATGGGCACCAAAACCATTAGCCAGAAGTGTAGGGCATTGCAAGGCTTCACCAGCCGCGATCTTACTGGTAGGGAATTTTTCTTTCATATAATCTCCGCAACCCAAGGTACCAGCAGAACCGGTAGTTAGAACCACTCCGGCATAATTATCTTTTGAATTCATTACTTGAGATAAGACCTCTTCCATGGCATGACCGGTAATATCATAATGCCAGAGGTGATTACCAAATTCATCAAACTGATTAAAGATGACCACATTATCCCTGGTCTTTTTTAATTCCCAGGTTTTGTCGAAAATTTCCTTTACATTACTCTCGGTTCCAGGCGTAGCAATGACTTCTCCGGCTACTTTGGATAACCAATCAAAGCGCTCTCTACTCATTCCTTCCGGCAAAATAGCAATGGATTCGCAGGAAAGCAGATCGGCATCGTAAGCACCACCCCGGCAGTAATTACCGGTAGAAGGCCAGACTGCTTTCTGGGAAGTAGGGTCAAACTGGCCGGTCACTAATCTGGGGACCAGACAGCCAAAAGTAGCTCCTACTTTATGGGCTCCGGTAGGAAACCATTTACCTACCAGAGCAATAATTCGAGTTTTAACCCCGGTTAATTCAGAGGGTAATTCAACAAAATTGACTCCATCAAAGAGACCACCCTTTTTTACCGGTTCATTCTTCCAGGTAATCCGAAAAAGATTATAAGAATTAATATCCCACAATCCTACATCCTTTAAGTTATCTTTGATTTTATCGGGAATAAGTTCTGGATATTTCATCTGTTCAAAAGTGGGGATGATAATATTTTTTTCTCTGGCTCTTTCTATGGTTCTCTTAAGTTGTTCTTCGTTGATAGTTAAATCGATCATTTTATTTTTCTCCTTTATATAGTTATTAGTGAATAGCATGGCGTATAGCGTTTAGCGTATAGTTTATTAAGCTAAAAACTATAACTTAAAATTTTAAAATACTTTATTCAAAATATTACTTTTACCAATTTTCCCTCACCCTAACCCTCTCCCGTCAAGGAAGAGGGAAGAGAAAAGCGGGTTCGGTGAATCAAGTGTCTACTTCTGAAACTATAAACTTGAAACTCGCAACTTGCAACCCGTAACCTTTTACTTATTACTTGTTACTTAATTACTGAGCATTACCAACCGTCCACTGTCAGGGTTTTAGAAAGTTGATAAACGTGTCCACTGCTCGATAAAGAGATTCCAATTCAATATATTCATCATTTTGATGAGCCTGGGCAATATTCCCAGGACCAAAAATAATGAAAGGCACTTTCTTTATCGGGATGATTGTTCCTCCATCAGTACAGTATTTGGTAATGACCGCTTCCCTTACTCCGGCAGCCTTCAGAAACTTTTCCACATAAGGATTATCCGAACTGGTAAAGATGGGTAGGTGATAGTTAAAAATCTCTTCTGTAAACTGGACTTTATACTTTTTCGCAATTTCTTCGCCGGTCTTTCTGACTAATTCCACTACTTTCTTTTCATCCTCTTTTGAAATTACTCTGAAATCCAACTGAATCTCTGAATAATTAGGGACAATATTTACCTGCACTCCGCCGTGAAACTGTCCGATATTTAGGGAAGTTTTACCCCAAAAGGGGTCTGTTTCAAATATTTTCTCATATCTTTCGGTAACATTCACCACAAACTCGCTCCCCGGGATGATTGTATTTATTCCCACCTCAGGGGTTGAGCCATGGGCAGACTTCCCGTAAAATTTAGCTTTTATCCATAATTCTCCCTTTTCCCCGGTAGAAACTTGAAGATTAGAGGGTTCCGCGATAATAAGAAAATCAGTATGGTCAAAATAACCCCCCTCAACCAAAGCTTTCGCTCCCCTATATCCCCACTCTTCATCTACTGTAAAGGCCAATTGAATTGTTTTCTTGGGGATGATACCTCTCCTTTTTAAAAGAACTGCGGCATACAGAATAGCTGCTATGCCACCCTTCATATCAGCTGCCCCTCTACCATACATTCTCCCATTTTCTATTAATCCCTGAAATGATGGTTTAGTCCACTCTTCCTCTTTTACCCTCACTGTATCTAAATGTCCGCAAAGAGTAATATTTCTTTCTTCTTCTCCTTCAATTTTCGCTACAATTGAACTCCTGCCTTCTTCTAAAGGAACTAACTCGCAGTTGATATTATTTTTTAAAAGAAATTTCTTTATAAAATTAGCAATTTGATTTTCATTACCCGGAGGATTTACACTTTTAATCTGAATAAGCCCTTGAAGAAGTTCGTTTAATTCTTTTTTTTCCTCATCATTCATTTTTAGTTCATTGTCTCCTTTACTGCTTCTAAATTGGGATCTATTACCAGAGTTTCTCCTCCGGCTTTTTTAGCGCTTTCTACATCCTTCAGTCCGTTTCCCGTAACTAATACTACAATTTTGTCTCCTTTGGAAATTTTTCCTTCCTTTAGCGCTTTGACCAAACCGGAAAAGGCAGTAGAACCCGCAGGTTCAGCAAAAATCCCCTGTTTTGTTCCTAAATATTTAATCCCTTCAAGTATTTCCTTGTCACTTACCGCCATACCAAATCCCTTTGATTCTTTTATGTCTCTTACTGCCATTACCCGATTCCTGGGTATGCCTACGGCAATGCTATCAGCAATGGTATTTGGCTCCACAAATTTCACTTCACCATCTCCATTGACTGCATCAACAATCGGTTTACACCCTCCTGCCTGTACCGCAACCAATTTAGGTAAATGATCAATAAAGCCCAAAGAAAACATATCCTTATAAGCTTTGGCCACTCCAGAAATAATACAGCCATCTCCTACCGGCACAAAAAGATAATCAGGCACTTCAAAATCCATCTGCTCAATCACTTCCAGAGCAACTGTCTTCTTCCCTTCTACCATATAGGGATTAAAAGCAGTATTTCGATTATACCAGCCAAATTCTCTGGTTGCTTCAATCGATAGATCAAAGGCTTCATCATAGGTTCCTCTTACTGCAAAAACGGTCGAACCAAATACTAAAAGTTGGGCGATCTTGGCACTGGGTGCAATTTGAGGAACAAAAATGTAACTCTTTAAACCTACTGACGCAGCAGCTCCCGCCAGTGATGAGGCAGCATTGCCGGTAGAGGCACAGGTAATTATCTTTTCTCCT
>CAYTVM010000097.1:0-6484 GCA_964441685.1 uncultured Atribacterota bacterium
TGTTAAAGAGGGGTAAGATTTTACCCCTCTTTAACAAAACCGGTTCAAATATCAGCAGTAATAGTTAATAGTAAGTTGGGGTGATAACGCTTTGAAAAAAAAATATATATTAAAAAAAATATTTCAATCAGCACTAACTATTTTTTTTGTAATAATCTTCAATTATTTTTTATTCCGCATAATGCCGGGAGATCCCCTGGCAATGATTATGAGAAACCCTAAAGCCTCTGCAGAGGCTGTACAAAAAACAAAGGAACTTTTCGGTCTTGGTCAATCATGGTATATACAATTTTTTATATATTTTAAAAATTTATTGACCGGTGATTTGGGGCTGTCTTTCCAATATAAAAAACCTGTAATCGAAATAATAATGCAGAAAATTATTCCTACTGTAGTCATGGTAGGATTGGCAGAAATACTTGCCATAATTATAGGAATGTTTTTAGGCGTTATATCCGCATGGAAAAGAGGAACAAAAATAGATGTGATAGCACTAAGCTTTTCACTCATTACCTATTCAATGCCTACATTCTGGCTCGGAATAATTCTTATATCCATTTTTAGCATAAGTCTTAGATTGTTCCCTACCTCCGGAATGTTTACACCGGGTAAAACATTTTATAGTACTATCATGTTAATTAAAGATGGAGCCTCCCATTTATTCCTTCCTGTTTTGGCTTTAAGCCTTGTTTTAATAGGTGAATATGCTCTTACAATGAGAAATACACTTCTTGATGTATTGACCGAAGATTATATGACTACAGTGAAGGCAAAAGGCTTTGATGATAACTATATGATTAAAAAACATGCTATCCCCAACGCAATGCTTCCTATGATTACAATTATAGCCATAAATCTGGGACTGACAATCGGAGGTACTATTCAGATAGAAACAATTTTCTCCTGGCCGGGTATTGGAAGACTGATGTATGAAGCTTTAAACAATAGAGATTATCCCATGCTTCAGGGAATATTCCTTTTGATTACGATAAGTGTAATTCTGGCTAATCTTATAGCTGATATTATGTACAGCTATTTAGATCCAAGAGTAAAGAGTTGAGGTGTAAATGACGAGCTCCATTAGAAAAGAAATGAGAAAGAAAAAAATCAATACATTTATAAAAAGCTATAAATCGAACAGGATGGGTATGATAGGTGGTACTATCTTGATCATTTTCATAATGGTATCCTTAATAGGACCAATTATTCTGCCTTTTGATACAATGAAATTCGGAGAAGCGGATAATGTCCTTAAGCCACCGAGCAAAGAACATATACTCGGGACAGATGATCTGGGAAGAGATGTTTTCCGAAATCTTCTTGCAGGCGGGAGAATTTCCTTAATGGTAGGAATATTTGCAACAATTATTTCTATGTTTTTAGGTACAGCTGTCGGGATAATTTCAGGTTATATAGGCAATAAAACAGATATTGTTTTAATGAGAATTACTGACTTTTTCCTGGTAATTCCCTGGCTGCCTTTGGTTTTGGTTTTAGCGGCTATTTTAGGAACAAACATATGGAATATCATCCTTGTTATTGGATTGACAAGTTGGGCCGGTACTGCAAGAGTAGTAAGATCTCAGACATTATCAGTAAAGGAAAGACCGTTTATTGAGAGAATTAGAGCAATAGGTGCAGATGATAAAACAATAATGATGAGACATATTCTTCCAAATGTTTTTCCTTTGGTTTTTGCAAATACAATACTTGTAACAGCAGTAGCCATATTATCCGAAACCACCTTAAGTTTTTTAGGTCTTGGAGATGTCACCAGATCAAGCTGGGGAATGATGCTGCATTATGCCTTTCAGTCAGGAGCGGCAAGTACAGGGGCGTATTGGTATTTTCTTCCTCCAGGTATATGTGTAGTCCTTGTGGTATTGGCTTTTACATTTTTGGGATATAGTTTTGATGAAATACTTAATCCAAAACTGAGAAGGAGATAATTATGGCACTATTAAGAGTAAATAACTTAAAAACTTATTTCCAGATATCAGCCGGAATTGTTAAAGCTGTAGACGATGTCAGTTTTGTACTTAATAACGGAGAATCAATGGGACTGGTTGGAGAATCAGGATGCGGTAAAACCACTACTGCCTTGTCTATCAATAAGCTTCTACCTCAAGAAGGAAAAATAGTATCCGGAGAAATTTTTTTAGAGGAGAGAAATATCCTTAAATTAAATGATTCAGAAATAAAGAAAATAAGATGGAATGATATCTCAATGATTTTTCAGGGTGCAATGAATGCTCTAAATCCTGTTATGAAAATAGGTGACCAGATAGCCGAAGCAATCATTCTGCATAAGAAAGTATCCTATAAAGAAGCTATAGAAAAATCAGAAAAACTTTTTAAACTTGTGGAGCTTGAACCGAAAAGAATAAGTAATTACCCCCATGAATTTAGTGGTGGTATGAAGCAAAGAGCTATGATTGCAATGGCTTTGGCATGTGATCCGAAACTGATAATAGCTGATGAACCTACCACTGCCCTTGATGTAATGGTACAGGCACAGATATTGAATTTGCTGGATAAGTTAAGAAAAGAAGTGAATATGGGATTAATCCTTATTTCTCATAACTTGTCAATACTTGGAGAAACGTGCGACAAAATTGCTGTCATGTATGCCGGAAAGATTGTTGAATTAGGTAATGTGGAAGATATTTACGACAACAATATGCACCCATACACAAATCAACTTTTATCATCTTTCCCTAATATTCACAAGGAAAAGAAAATACCGGAGCCTATAGATGGTATACCTCCTGATTTGATAAATCCACCTTCAGGATGTAGGTTCCATCCCAGATGTCTCTATGCAGAAAATATCTGCAAAGAAAAAGAGCCGGAAATGATAAAGATAAACGAAAACCATGATTATTGCTGCCACTTTGGAGGCATATTCAATGAATAAGACTGAAAAAATTGTGGATATAAAAAATTTAAAAGTAGAATTTGAAATAAAGCAGTCTTTTATCGAAGAGATCTTTTATAAAAAAAGAAAAATTGTAAAAGCAGTTGATGGAGTAAATTTAGAAATCTATCATGGAGAAATTGTATCTCTGGTTGGTGAAAGTGGAAGCGGCAAAACTACTCTTGGAAAGGCAATTCTTAATCTGGTTCCAAAACACGAAGGAGATATTCTTTTCAAGGGAAAGTCCATAAATTTTAATAATAAAAAAGAAATGAAAAAATTCAGACAAAAAGCACAGATGATCTTCCAGGATCCTTATCAATCATTGGACCCCAGGAATCTTATCATTGATGCTACAGCAGAACCTTTAGAAGTAAATAATCTTATTAATAACTCAGCCGAAAGAAAGAAAAAAGTAATTAAGGCTCTTGAAGATTCCGGACTAGCACCCGGAGAAAATTTTTTATACAGATATCCTTATGAGTTAAGCGGCGGTCAAAGGCAAAGAGTTGCTATTGCAGGAGCGATCATTTTAAATCCTGATTTCATCGTTGCGGATGAGCCTGTTTCAATGCTTGATGCCTCCATTAGAACTGGTATTTTAAAACTTCTACTTGACCAAAAAAAAATAAATAGTCTGTCAATTTTATTTATCACTCATGATTTGTCCCTGGCGTGGCTTATATCTAACAGAATAGCAATTATGTATCTTGGAAAAATTGTCGAAATTGGAGAGTCTGATGAAATAATAAAAAAAAGCTGTCATCCTTATACAAAAGCTTTGTTGGATATCATGCCTATACCTGAGGTTCATAGAAATAGAAAAAGAAAAGTCTTATCCGGCGAAATTCCAAATTCTTCAGATATACCAAAAGGCTGCCGATTCCATACCAGATGCGAGTATGCCTTTGACCCATGCAGGCTTGAGGAGCCTGAATTGAAAAAAATTAAAAAAGGCCATTTTGTAGCTTGTCATTTATTTAGGGAGGGAGCTGAAAATGAATGATAATAAAATCTTAAAAAAAGTAAGTGACGATGAATTATATGAAATAGCTTCTGATCTGGTGAAAATTCCCAGTTATACCGGATTGGAAAACCAGGAAAAAAAAGTGGCCGACTATATTTACGAATTCTTTAAAAAAGAAAAAATAGAAGTTAAATCATATAAAGTTTTAGAAGGAAGGCCCAACATTGTGGCTATAATCAGGGGAACCGGAAAAGGAAAATCTCTTATGCTTTCCGGACATATGGATACCGTACCTCCTTATAAAATGAAAATAAATCCCTTTTCGGGAGAAATAGAAAATGAAAAACTATATGGCAGAGGTTCCTGTGATATGAAAGGAGCCCTGGCATGTATGATGAGTGCTATGGCAGCCATTAAAAAAAGCGGCGAAAAGCTTTCGGGTAATCTCGTATTTACTGCTGTAATCAATGAGGAACAAAAAAGTGAGGGAACAGAATATCTGGTAAAAAACGGTCCTTACACTGATGCCGCAATAGTTGGAGAACCTACCAATCTTAATATAGCAGCAGGCCATAGAGGACTCGAATGGTTTGAAATAGATATTATAGGAAAGACAACTCATGGTGGAACACCTTCAGAAGGCATTAATGCAATATCAAAAGCCGCAAAACTCATAACAAGGATAGAAACTGATTTAATCCCAAAATTCAAAGACAGAAAACATCCACTCATTGGTGAACCACAACTAAATTTCGGAGTCATAAAAGGTGGTGATCAACCAAGCAGTGTGGCCGGTAGATGTAGTATTTATATTGATAGGAGATGGATTCCTTCGGAATCTTTTGATTTGATAGTTAATGAGTTTAAATCAATCATTAATGATCTAAAAAAAGAGGACAGCAGTTTTAATGCTGAAATTCACAGGTATTTTGAAGATTCAGATATGATGCTGCATAAACCGTTGGAAATCGATATTAAACATCCTATTATTCTTTCACTTGAAAAAAGCATAAGAAAATCAACGGAAAAATCCCCGAAAATAGTGTCATTCCAGGCATGGACTGATGCATCTCTTCTCAGTAACTTTGGGAATATTCCAAGTGTTGTTTTCGGACCCGGATATTTAAAAGATGCTCATTCTGATGTTGAGTTTATTGACTTATATCAGTTAAAAAAAGCATACGAAATTTATTCCTTAACTTCAATAGATTTTTGTAACGGGGATAAAACAAATGATGAATAAAATTATTGAAAATATATATAAAAAAAAGAATGAAATAATTGAAGATTCAATAAATTTGATTAATATCCCCAGCATTATAAAAAATAAGAAGGAGAATATTAAATGTCTGGAATATATAGTAAATAAAGCAAAAAAAGAAGGCATAAAAACATATTACACAGAAAATATGGATTGTGCTGTTTTAGAAATAGGAGAAGGAGATGAAACCTTGGGTATCCTTACTCATGTGGATGTTGTTGATATAGGAGATATTGAAAAATGGAGAACTTCTCCGTTTAAAGGAGTATTTGACGGTAAGTTTATCATTGGAAGAGGTGCCATGGACGACAAAGGTCCGACGATTATTATCTTTACCATTATGAGAGTATTAAACTCCTTAAACTTAAACTTTAAAAGAAAAATTCGGCTTATTATAGGAACCAGTGAGGAAGGTGAATGGACAGATATGGAAAGCTTCAAAAAGGAATTTAAAAATCCTGATTTTGGATTTACCCCTGATGGTGCATTCCCTATACATAATATAGAAAAAGGCTATGCTGACATAAAAATTCAATTTGATGTAAGCCTAGAAAATGAGTATGGGAGTATTATTTTTTTTAAATCAGGAGATAGTCCTAACACCATACCTTCCAGTGGTAAAATGATGATTGAGTTCTCATCAGAAGAAAATCTTAAACTATTTAACAAAAATAATCAGGCAGAGGGTATTTCAACCATTAAAGACAATTTATCTTTAAATGTTTTATCAATTGGCAAATCAAGTCATAGTTCTCTTCCGCAAAACGGTGACAATGCACTAATTAAGCTTTGTCGATGGCTATACAAAATAAATTTTTTAGATAATGGTGCTAAAAAAGCTTTAGAGTTTATTCTAAAAATGGATGGAAATTATACCGGTAGTAAACTTGGTTTTAATAATAAAGAAAAATATTTTAATGATGAATATATAGGAGAGACATTTGCATGCCCTACCATTTTGAAACTTGAAAATAATAAATTAATATTAAATATTAATATTAGGCATAAATATGGTGTTGATTTAATGAAAATAGAAAACATTTTTAATCATCTTTCAGAAAAATATAGTTTTGTATATACAATAAATAACTATCTCTCTCCTATATATGTAAGTAAGGACAATAAATTATTTTCTCTTATGAATAAAGCTTTTGAAGAATCTACAGGACTATCAGGAGGTTTTTCATTAGCAGGAGGAACCTCTTATGCAAAAGCTTTCCCCAACACTGTGTCCTGGGGTCCTGTATTCCCCGGAGAAAAAGATTTATGCCATCAGGAAAACGAGATGATAAATATCGACAGTATAATGAAATGTGCTGAAATATATGCAAGATTTATG
>CAYTVM010000098.1:0-6413 GCA_964441685.1 uncultured Atribacterota bacterium
TATGAGGAGATAAAAGCAGGGAAAGTATTTCTTAAAGAGAAAAAAGAACCTCTAAAATCCGAGGATGTATTTCGTGAAGAAGAGGAATCTGTAAAAATAGAAGAGACTATAAATGTTGAAGATTTGCCCAATGAAGTTGAAGAATCCGTAGAAGTTGAAGATTTATTTGATGAATCTGAAGAGCTTGAAGAACCTGAAGATTTGTTTGATGAAAATGAAAAACCTGAAGACTAATTAAATGGAGATATAAATGAACATTAGAACAGAGACCCTCCGTTTTAACGGGTGAAGTTTGCCTGTATCCCGGTTTCTTTAATGTAATACGCAGAAGATATGTAAAGAGGTAAAAAAAAGTGTTAAAAGGAAAAAAAATACTTCTGGGGGTTACCGGAAGTATAGCTGCTTATAAAGCAGCGGAAATAGTGAGCTTATTAAAGAAAAAAGGCGCAGATGTTTTTGTAATAATGACCGAATCTGCCACAAAATTTATTCAGCCTTTAACCTTTTCAACTCTTTCAGGAAACCTGGTAGTAGATAATTTGTTCTCTACCAACGATAAGATAATGATCAAACATATCTCCCTTGCCCAATGGGCTGACCTGATATTGATTGCACCGGCTACAGCAAATATTATTGGTAAAATTGCTCAGGGTATTGCTGATGATATGTTGACCACGACAGTGATGGCTTCTGATACAAAAATCATTTTTGCCCCGGCAATGAATAAAAACATGGTATCTAACCCTTTGTATCAGCAGAATATGGAAAAATTAACTGCCTTAGGATACGAATTTATCGATTCAGAATATGGTCAATTGGCCTGTGGGGAATTGGGAGAGGGTAGATTAGCAAATATCGAAGATATAGTAGATAAAGCTGATTATGTTTTAACTTTTAAAGATGATTACAAAGGTAAGACTATATTGGTTACTGCTTCCTGTACCAGAGAGCCGATTGATAAAGTAAGATTTCTTTCTAACTATTCTTCCGGTAAGATGGGATTTGCTTTGGCAAAGGTTGCCCGGGCGAGAGGGGCAAAGGTTATTCTGATAACCGGACCAACTTGTTTGTCTACCCCCAAGGGAATTACCATCGTTTCAATTGAAACTGCGGAAGAGATGAAAAAGGAAATTTTTAAATACTTTTCGGAGGCAGATATAATAATTTCTGCTGCAGCTGTAGCTGATTTTCGGTCCAAAGAAGTATTTGCAGGAAAGATTAAAAAAAAGAAGAACACAAATCCACTGATCGAACTGGAAAAAACTTCCGATATTCTCTTTGAATTAGGGAAGAAAAAAGGGGAGAAAATATTAGTAGGATTTGCCGCTGAAACAGAAAATTTAGCGGTCAATGCCCTTAAAAAATTGAAGGAAAAAAGATTAGATCTCATTGTCGCTAATGATATATCGACAAAAGAAAGCGGATTTGCCTCAGATAAAAATAGGGCTAGCCTAATAGATAGCAGTGGGATAATCCGGGAATTACCCCTTATGCCCAAAATTGATATGGCCGCAAAGATATTAGATGAGATTTTAAAAATAAAGTGAAAAATAGAGATAATGAGTTTATTAATATGCATGGTGAAAAGAAATATGCCGAGATAGTAATTTTAGAATATAATTTTGATAAAATATTTCACTACTGTATCCCCCAGGATTTAAAAGACTGCATATCGCTCGGGGCAAGAGTCACTATACCTTTCAGGGGCAAGGTGATTACAGGATGTGTCGTGGGATTTTTAGCGGAATCAAATATTGAAAACTTAAAAGACATCCTGCAAATAATCGATAAAAAACCTCTTCTTACTCCCCGGGTAATCGAATTAAGCAAATGGATTTCCAATTATTATCTCTGTTCCTGGGAAAAGACTTTAAATTATGTCATTCCTATGACCCGTAAGGCCTGGCTGAGCAAATTCGATATAATATATATTCCACCCCTAAAGCCCCGGTTGTGCGAAGATGATAAATCCTCGGACAATGAAATAATACCTTCCGCAGAAGAAGAAATAGAATCTCGCTTAAAATTAAAAAATATAGAAAATATTATAAATAAAAAAAAGTATCAGGCAATTCTACTACGGGGAAATAATCTTAGCCTCAGGATGAAAATATATTCAAGATGTATTCGAAAGACCTTGAAGGAGGGGAGGCAGGTCATTATATTGGCTCCTACCGAATCTCACCTATCAGAATTAGCCAGCCTGCTGGAAAAAGATTTTAAGAGTAATATGGTAGTCTTTGATGAGAAGATAGATCAAAAAGCTAAATATCAAAGATGGATTAAAATAAGAAATTCACAGGTAAGCATAGCCCTGGGGATGAGATCTTCTATATTTGTACCTTTTGATAAATTAGGATTGATTATTGTAGAGCGGGAACATAGCAGTTTATATAAAGAAGAAAGGTCTCCTCGATATAATGCCCGGGAAGTGGCTATAAAACGAGCAGAATTGGAAAAAATCCCCCTGATGCTGAGCAGCGAGACACCATCGATTGAATCTTACTGGTATGTCCATGAAAAGAAATTTATAGAGGTAGACCTCAACACAAAGAGGGAGAAAGAAAATCTATTAAAAAAAACCATCATAGATATGACCAAAGAAAAGTCCAAAAAAAAGATAATAAGTTATGAACTTCAACAAGCCATTTCGAGAAGTTTAAAAAACAAAAAGCAAGTCGTACTTTTTTTAAACAAGAGAGGTTTCTCGAGCTTTATGATTTGCAGCCAGTGTGGTCATATACCTAAATGTCCCGATTGTAACACTTCCCTTTCTTATCATTTAGATATTCAAAAAAGAGCGCAGCTGATCTGCCATAACTGCGGAAAAAGGGCAAAAATAATGGATATTTGTGCTAAATGTGGTAGTAAAAATATACGTCCTCTGGGGATGGGAACTCAAAAATTAGAGAGTGAAATCAAAAAAATGTTCCCCCTGGCAAAAATAAAACGTCTGGATCAGGATTCATTATTTGATAATGATGATTATCGGCAAATCCTGGAAGAAGTTAAAAAAGGAAATACCGATATATTAATAGGTACTCAAATGATGCTAAAGGGAGTAGATTTTAGCAATGTAGATTTAATAGGGATTGTATCTGCTGATACTCTGCTGAATTTACCGGATTATCGTTCAGGGGAAAAGACCTTTCAGCTGCTTAGTGAGGTTATTTCCTCTTTCAGGGAAATCAGCTTTCCCAAGGAAGTAATTATTCAGACTTTTAACCCCGAGCATCACTGTATAGTTGCTTTAAGAGAACAGAATGATAATTATTTTTACCAAAATGAGGTTGAATTGCGGAAAGAATTAGATTATCCTCCTTTTACACACATTATTAAAATATTGATTCGAGGAAAAGAAAAGGAAGCAGTTAAACAGAGAGCGGAATATCTTATCAGTTATTTAGAATCCCTCCGCAAAGATAAAGAATCTGCAGAATTTAAATTATTGGGTGCCATAAATATGGTATTATGGAAATCAAGAAACGACTTCAAAGTACAATTTATGATAAAAATAAAGGATTTGGAAAGGTTTAACCTGGCATTTAAGAAAAAATATGATAAAATGTTGTCAAAGCATTTTGACCAAGAAAACAGATTAACGATTGATGTCGATCCGGTAAGGATGATATAAATATAAAATGGTTATACAGATTTAGTTATAATTACAATAGATTTTGGTGATATAATTATAACTAAAATAATAGGAGGAACAGATGGCAATATTAGAAATTAAAGAATACGGTGATCCCGTTTTAAGAGAAAAAGCATTATTGGTTGAGGAAATTACACCGGATATATTGAATCTCATAAGAGACATGGCTGAGTCCATGTATGCTTCCTCCGGAGTGGGTCTTGCCGCCCCGCAAGTGGGCGTATCAAAAAGAATAATTATTATTGACGAAGATGAGGAGGAATTAATGGTATTGCTAAACCCGGAGATTATTAAAAGTGAAGGAGAAGCTGTAGATGAAGAAGGATGTTTAAGCCTTCCCGGTATCTACAGTAAGGTTCAGCGTTCGTCAAAAGTAACCGTAAAAGCACTCAATGAGAACGGAGAATCGATTGAAATTACCAAAGAAGGACTGAGTGCCCGGGCTCTCCAGCATGAAATTGACCATTTAAACGGAATATTATTTATTGATAAAATAGGAAGAATGGAAAGACAGATATTATTAAATAAATTAAAACAGAAAAAATAACGGTGTAAATTATGCTTAAAATTATTTTTATGGGGACAGCAGATTTTGGCGCTCCGGTTTTAGAGAGACTGGCAAACAGCAAAGAAAACAAAGTTATGGTAATCACCCAGCCAGATCGTCCCCAGGGACGCGGCAGAAAAATATCACCCACTCCCATTAAAAAAGTTGCACTTGATAAAGGATTAGAAGTAATTCAGCCTGAGAATATTAATGATGAACAATCCATAAAAAGGATGAAAGAATTTAGCCCGGACATTATCCTGGTAGTAGCTTATGGCCAGATTCTTTCCAACCATATCCTAAATATTCCCGAGATAGGATGTATAAATATTCATGGTTCGCTTCTACCTAAATATCGAGGTGCTGCTCCTATTAACCGGGCTATAATAAACGGTGAAAAAGAGGCAGGCATAACTTTTATGTTTATGGACGAGAAGATAGATGCTGGAGATATCATCTTTCAGGAGAAGATAGACGTTTCTCCCGAGGAAACCTACGGGGAACTTTATTACAGACTATCTGCTCTAAGCGCAGAGACTCTTCCCAAGCTTTTAGAAAAAATAAAAAACGGAAAGGTAGAAAGAATTTCCCAGGATATTAAAGAAGTGACTTTTGCCAGAAAGATGAATAAAGAAGAGGGAAAAATAGAGTGGCGTGATAAAGGAGAAAAGGTTTATAATCTAATGAGAGGAACGACCCCTTACCCTGGTGCCTTTACCTATTATCAAGGTAAAAAACTGAAAATTACCAGGGCAAGATTTCTGGGTGATTATCAGAATGATACGAGTGCCATTGCTCCCAACCCCGGCAGTGTAATTAAGATTGAAAAAGATAGTATTTTAATTTCTACCGGGGGAAAAGGAATTATTAGAATATTAAAACTTATTCCTGCGGGTTCAAAAGAATTAACCACTGAGCAATTTGTTAACGGTTACAAGATTAAAATAGGAGATAGATTAGGCGAATAATTCATAAAATACACCCTGGGCCTTCCGCCTGTCTAATATATAATATAGGGGCACGATGTAGCGTGCCCAAAAAAACGGAAAAATATATAGAAAGAAGGGCACAATTCATTATGCCCCTACTGGTGAACAATAGGAGGTTTTTATGTTTTTAGACGGTACCATATTTATTTTAATACCATCTATCATTTTAACCCTTTATGCTCAATACAAGATAAAAACAACTTATTTAAAATATTCAAAAATATTGGCTAAAAACGGATTAAGCGGAGGGGAAACAGCCGAGAGGCTATTATTACAAAATAATTTAAGCAATATAAAGATAGAACCAATAGAAGGAAGCCTTTCTGACCACTATGACCCCCGGCAGAAAAGGTTGGGTCTGTCCAAAGAAATCTATTACGGTAAATCAATAGCTGCCCAGGGGATTGTTGCCCATGAAATTGGACATGCCCTTCAGGATGCAAAGAATTATTTTCCGCTTTCTCTTCGTAGTAATCTTGTACCAGTTACCAATATTGGCTCGCGCATGGCGATTCCCCTGTTTTTAATCGGGTTTATTTTCAGTTTTCCCGGACTGATGGATATCGGTATTATTGCCTTTTCCTTGGCGGTCCTATTTCAGGTTGTCACTTTACCGGTTGAATTTAATGCTAGCAAGAGAGCGGTTGGTCTATTGGTAAATGCAAATATTATTTCGGATACAGAGATTGTTTCAGTTAAAAAAGTCCTTAACGCTGCTGCCTTAACCTATGTGGCTGCTGCATCGGTAGCAGTTTTTCAATTATTAAGGCTTATAGTGTTGAGAAATAGAAGATAGAAGGGAATATAAAAGAAATTAGTTTTATGAATAAAATAAACGTTGACCCCATAAGAGAAACAATACTTACCATTTTAGTAAAAATTGATTCCAAGCAGGGCTATATCAATATTCTGTTAAACAGATCTTTAGATAAAAATAAGATTTCTACCAGAGATGCTGCTTTTATCAATGAGATAACTTATGGCGTGATAAGAAATCGAAATAAATTAGATTGGATTCTATCTCAATTTTCTAATAAAACTCTACCTGAAACCCCGATATTAATCAGAAATATATTAAGAATGGGTGCCTACCAACTTCTATTTTTAGATAAAGTTCCTGATTATGCAGTATGTAATGAATCTGTTCAATTAGCTAAAAAATACGGAAATCTCGGGATATCCAAATTTGTAAACGGTGTTTTAAGAAATATTATTAGAAACA
>CAYTVM010000099.1:0-6384 GCA_964441685.1 uncultured Atribacterota bacterium
AAAAGGAGGCCGATTGGTGATTAATGCTATTCGAAAAGAGGAGGCCATTCCGCCCCTTGATTATACGACTCAGTTATGGCAGGAGAAAGAGATAAAGAGTGTGGCAAATGTCACCAGGCAGGATGCAGAGGAATTTTTGCTCCTGGCAGCAAAAATACCGATTATTCCAAAGGTAACTGAATTTCGATTGGATGAGGCCAATCAGGCTTTGATGATCCTGAAAGAAGGGAAGATGCAGGGAGCAGGCGTACTGAAAATCAATCATTAACTGATCTGCTTTAATAAAAAAGGAAATAGTCTGGGAAAAATATTTATATACTACGGAGTCAGATTTACTGAAAATGAGAGAAAAGATCTGATATTTATTCAAAATTATAGTTGCAATACATATGACAACATATATAATATAAATAGAATGGATTGCGAATTTAAATTGATATGGGAAAATTAAACTTATTATCAATTCACTTGCAAGCGTTTATTGGATTGGAGGGAAGGATTTGAAATCAATAAAAAAAAGAGAAAATTTAACCAGTCAGGTGTTTGAACAATTAAAAGACCAGATTATTACCGGTAAGTGGGAACCCGGATTTAAGATACCTTCCGAAAATAAACTTACTGAAATATTAAATGTAAGCAGGATAACCATACGGGAGGCGTTGCAGGCCTTAGTCGTTCTGGATCTTCTTGAGAAAAGAAGAGGCCAGGGCACCTTTGTCAAAAATTCTTTTACCGAATCTTTCATCAGCTCTTTGTTACCCCTCATTCAATTTGACCGTTCCCAGGCAGTATATATGCATGAATACAGAAAAATTGTGGAAGTTGGTTCTATTGAAATGGTGGTTGATCGGGCTTCTGTCGAAGACACCCAAAGATTAAGAGAGATTTTAAAAGAAATGAGAAAATATAAAGATAACAATTTGAAAAAGTTTGCTTTAGAAGATTTAAACTTTCATCTGGCTTTATCACAGATTACCAAGAATCCCGTTATTATCAGAGCAAATTTTGTCATCAAAGATTTTTTCAGCGATCATATGGTCAAGGTTGTCGAAGCCATGGGAACAGAACCCGGATTATATTATCATGAAAAAATTATTCAGGCTATAGAAAACAAAGACAGAAAAGAAGCACGGCAATTAATGAAAAAACACCTTGAGAATAATGAAAATTATCTATAAGTTCCTTTATAAGACAATCCCAGTAACTCATCAAAAATGGATATAATTTTTATGAAATTTTTTTAATATCTGCTTGACATTAAGTATCAAGGTAGTTATTATAAAAATAGATATAGTTGTAATACATCTGTTAACATATAAGTTATATCGTATCAATATACCACAATCAATAAAACAATCATAACAATCAATTCAGCAATCCCTTTTAGTATAAAGTTTCTATTTAGATAAAAATTTTAATATTAAATTCTTGAGGTCATTTCTATGAATAGCAATAAAATTAAAGAATTGAAGCAAAAAGCAAAAATAGTGAGGGAAGGTATTTTAGATTGTATCGGGATTGATAAAAAAGGGCACCTGGGTGGCTCTATGTCTTCAGCTGACCTGGTAACGGCTTTATATTTTTACAAGATGAGGATTAATCCTGATAGCCCAGACGATCCAGATAGAGACCGCTTTATTTTTAGTAAAGGACATTCTGTTCTTGCCCAGTATGCCGTATTGGCAGAATTAGGGTATTTCCCCAAATCAGAACTAAAAAATACCAAGAAACTTGGTTCCATTCTACAAGGTCATCCGGAAATAAGAACCCCTGGTATTGAAGCCAATACAGGTTCTTTAGGGCAAGGTTTGTCCATTGGCGTCGGGATGGCCTTGGCAGCAAGATTGGACCATAAAAATTATCGTGTGTACGTGATTATCGGAGATGGAGAATTGAATGAGGG
Organism: uncultured Atribacterota bacterium; assembly: GCA_964441685.1. Classification (GTDB taxonomy): domain Bacteria; phylum Atribacterota; class Phoenicimicrobiia; order Phoenicimicrobiales; family Phoenicimicrobiaceae; genus Sediminicultor. The sequence goes on from CAYTVM010000099.1 coordinate 1,904, forward strand.
ACAAATCTGGGAAGCTGTTACCTGCGCTAATTTTTATCATTTAGATAATCTGGTAGCTATGGTTGATTATAATCAATTACAGGCGAGTGGGCCCATTAAAGAAAGGTATGATCTGGGCAATATTAAGGCAAAATTTGATGTATATGGTTGGAAAACATGGGAAATCGACGGACACAATATGGCCGAAATCGTTAATGCTCTAGACCAAGCCGAACAGGTGAAAGGTTCGCCCTGTGCCATTATCGCTCATACTGTTAAAGGGAAAGGTGTTTCTTTTGCTGAGAATAATTACCGTTTCCATAATAATTCATTAAGCAAAGAGCAGTACGAACAGGCAAGAAAAGATATTGCCAGTATTAAGGTGTGAGGTGCAGAATCATGAATATAGAAAATTTGAGAGAAGCATATGGCAGAGAGTTACTTGCAATTGCTCGGAAAGATGAAAGGGTGGTCGCCCTGGATGCTGATCTGTGTGGCTCTACCATGACCAGCTTGCTGGAAAAAGAAATGCCTGAAAGATTTTTTGAAATGGGTATAGCCGAAGCAAACATGGTCTCCGTTGCTGCCGGTTTGGCTCTGGCAGGGAAGATACCTTTTGTCAATTCCTTTTCTGTTTTTGCTGCCGGTCAGCCTTATAATCAAATACGCCAAGGAGTTGCACTTCCAAATTTAAATGTGAGAATCGTCGGTTCCAGTTGTGGCCTATCCGATGCCGCTGATGGTGCTACCCATCAATCGATTGAAGATGTTGCAATTATGCGTGCGATTCCCAATATGACCGTTATCGTTCCTGTTGATGCGGAAGAAACCCGAAAAGTTGTTCGGGCTTCCCTGCAACATCAAGGGCCGATGTATATTAGAATAAACCGCAGTTCATTGCCGGTACTCACTGATCATCAGACAGCTTTTAGTATTGGCAAAATGAATCTCATGGCTGAGGGTTCGGATGTTACTGTTTTTGCCACCGGGATCATGGTCTATCAGGCATTACAAGCCCGGGAAACTTTAGCGAAAGATGGCATCTCGATAGGTGTTGTTAATGTAAGTACTATAAAACCTTTAGTCCAAAGCGAGGTATTGAAATTTACCAAAAATATAAAAGGAATTGTTACCGCAGAAGAGCACAGTATCATTGGAGGCTTAGGAAGCGCCATAGCTGAAGCGATCAGTGATCAAATGATTCCCATTAAAATGGTTGGGATCAATGATCAGTTTGGTCAATCTGCCGGTTCCCATGAAGAACTGCTTGATTATTATCATCTAACACCTCAAGCGATTATAGAAAAAGTCAAGATTTTACTTATGTCCTACAACCAGTCAAACCTTACATAATGCCATGCCTTTAACTGCCCAGGTCATGGAGATGATGCAGACACTCCTGGCCGATGGTCATAGGGATGTGGATCATGGCGGGCTAGCACTGTTTTATGAAAAGATGAATGGGATTTTGTTGAAGAAGAAATAAAGGGATAAGATGAAAGGAGGTGAAATAATAGCATCGATCATTTAGAAATATGTTAGTTTATGGGTAAAATAAATATTTTTTAATTTTTTAAGGAGGCAATAAAATGAAAAAATCAATTAAAATTATCTTCGTATTATCTTTAATCAGTATCCTATTTTTACTTAGCTTTGGACAGGGATTAGCAGCGCAAAGCGAGAAATTATGGCCAAAAGGCACCCCGATCGTAACGGTTGGATTTAGTGCAGGTGGAGGGACCGATACTGCGGTAAGACCTGTATTGGCCAAAATGGAAGAATACCTTGGTGAGACAATCAATGTAGTGAATATGGAGGGCGCATCCAGTGCCGTTGCTGCAGAGCATGTCCTTTCCAACCCGGCTGACGGATACAATATGTTTGCCACCGGTTCCGGTCCGCTTTCAGGTTTTCGTGTGATGGGGACCAGTAATACCTCATGGAGAGATTGGATTGGCTGGCATCCTTTCAATGGTCCGGCTGCCTTGTTAGTCAAAGATGACTCACCAATAAAAACATTTGATGAAGCTGTTAAAGCACTTAAAGTAGGGGATTTAAACTTTGGTATTTCAGGTTTTGGGGTAGGACCTCACGTTTTAGGTGAAGCAATATTTGCCATAGCCGGAATTCCTTCTCCAAACTATGTTACTGCCGGCTCCTGCCGGAATGCTGCAGTTGCCCTGTATGCCGGAGAAGTAGACATAGCTATGTGTACTTTTTCTGCTGCCGTTGATTTTGTCAAAGCCGGTCAATTAAGAGCCCTGGCTGTAACAACGTCTGAACCCTATACAGTGGATAACATTGTGATCCCATCTATCACCAGTTTACTGGAAGGCAGTGAAAATGTTCCATTGCTATCCGAGACCTGGCCTGTTTTAATTAGAAGGGGAACACCACAGGAAATAATTGATAAATTAAATGAGGCCTTTGTATGGGCAATTGCGCAACCGGAAATTAAGGAATTTGCTGCTACTAAAGCCCTTAATATTGTAGGTTACTATGGTGAAGAAGCGGATAAATTTTTATCCTTCTCTGAAGCCGGATATGCCTGGGCTCTCTACAACAGCAAACTTGCAGAGAAATCACCTGAAGAATTTGGTATCCCTAAATTAGCTGATTGGGATTGGGAAAAAGAGAAAAACTTCTAAAGGATGATTCATTATCCTGATTGAGAGAAGGGATTTGAAAAAATCCCTTCTCTCCTTTTGTTTCATTTTTTTATAATGATGGGATGAATAAGATGGTAAAAACAGATAAAATGGCCGCTGCCGATCTTGTAATGGGGATATTTCTTATTATCTTTGGCGGATTAGTGATTATGGCTTCCTTAAATATGAGAATTTATAAGACATTTTTAGATGCCCCCGGATTTTTTCCTTTCATTCTGGGGATTATTTTTGTTGGCTTGGGAGCTATAATGACTTCATCTTCTTTACATAGAAAAGGATATGCACAGATCAAGCAAGGCATCAAGTATTTTAACCTGACTTATTTGTCCAAGAATATCGAGATTCGAAGAGTGATGATTTTAATCATTCTGATGGTTATATATATTTTTGTATTCATTGGTAGAATTCACTTTACCCTGGCAACAGCCTTATATCTTTTCTTTACTTTATATTATTTGAAGTCAGCAAGTCTTTTTAAAATAATTATTATTTCAATTGCAGCTGCTTTCATAATCAGTACTTTTTTCACCAAATTTTTTCACATCCCATTGCCTTAAGTTTACCAAAGAAGGAGGAATATTCAATGCTTGAATCATTTCTACAACAGGCAGATATATTCTTTATTGCCCTGAGTGCCCAGTTTTATTTTACAAACATAATCATTCTAGCCGGTGCAGTTTTATTGGGGATTATTGTTGGTGCAATCCCGGGTTTAACGGCTACCATGGCTCTGGCGCTTTTGATTAACCTGAGCTATGGTATGGAGTTTAATCTGGCCATATCTTTTCTGTTGGGTGTCTATGTAGGAGCGATTATGGGAGGTTGTTATTCTGCTATTATGGTGAATATTCCCGGTACACCGGCCGCAGCCGCAACTGCCATGGATGGATTTCCACTGGCAAAGCGGGGGGAAGGCGGTTTAGCTATCGGCACTGGTGTCATTTCCTCTTTTTTTGGTATGTTGGTGAGTATTTCCTGTCTTATTTTTCTGACTCCTTTTGTCTATAAGATTGCTTTAAAATTTGGACAGTGGGAATTTTTTCTACTGGCTTTTTTTGGTGTGATGATATGCGGAAATCTTTCTACGGGGAAAGATCCGGTCAAAGGATGGGTAGTCGGATTTCTGGGATTTTTTACGGCCATGATTGGTTTAGATAAGGTATATGCTTTCCCCAGATTTACTTTTGGATTGTTGCAACTAAAGGGAGGCATTTCATTGATCCCGGCATTAATTGGTGTTTTTGGTATTTCGGAAATTCTTATTGTTCTTGAAAAAGAAATTCCCTATAAGATTCTGGGTAAGATTACTCAAGTAATACCCAGCTGGAAGGTCATTCGCTCTTTAATACCCACTGCAATCCGTTCCGGGCTCATTGGTGTAGGTATTGGTGCAGTCCCCGGGGCAGGAGAAGATATCGGAGCATGGGTTGCCTATGATACAGCAAAAAGAAATTCCAAGCAGGGAGAAAAATTTGGTACCGGTTGTCTGGAAGGAGTTGCTGCAGCAGAAACTGCCAATAATGCAGTTATAGGAGGTGCGATGATTCCTCTTTTAACCCTGGCAATACCGGGAAGCCCTCCTGCAGCAATGTTTTTGGCAGCTATATGGCTTCATGGTGTTCAACCAGGCCCGATGTTGCCCATTGAAAATCCCGGATTTCTTTTTGAGGTAGCAATTGTGCTTTTACTGGCCACCTGTTTTATGCTGATATGGGGATTAATCTTAGCCAGGCCCATGGCTACAATTTTAAAGATTAAACGGGAAATCCTGATGCCTATTATACTCCCGCTTACAGTAATCGGTGCATATGCTGGCGGGGTAAGAGTTTTTGA
>CAYTVM010000100.1:0-6382 GCA_964441685.1 uncultured Atribacterota bacterium
TAGTGTGTAAACCGTTTTCATCTACTACTGAAATAGCATCATCGGTAGAATAAATGATGGCTTTTAAGGTACTCTGAATCTCTTTTTGGGTGGCAAACTCTTTTATCCATTTATCTTTATTTGTACTCATCTTTATTTCCATAAATAAAACAACCTTATACCAATTTTCTAATTAGATAATTTACCAATTGAATTCAATATACTGTCTTCCTTTCCGTCTTCTGTCTTACAAATTCTGGTTTCCTCTTTTCTGCCTAACCGCAAAACGATCTATGCCAATTAACTCTACGACCCAAAATAGGTTTGATAAATTGAATCTCTTGCCAAATATTCAATATGAATTCATTCTTTCCATTGCATTTTATATTTTTCTTTTTTTTCTCTAACTCTACGCTATACTCTGTACGCTATACTCTATCTGCTATTATAACTATCTTCACTTATTATACTTTTTATTCATTACTTATTACTCGCATTACCTATCTAACATTTTCTGGGCATGCTGAATAGTAATTTCACTCAATTGACTTCCATCTAACATTCGAGCGATTTCTTTAACTTGCTCTTTTCCTTTCATTTCCTTTAGCCTTATTCCAGTTTGATTATCTAAAATATATTTTTCAATATAGAAATGTCTCCCGGCTCTACAGGCTATTTGAGGCAGGTGAGTTACACAGATAACCTGTCTTTTTTCAGAAAGATTTCTTAATTTTTGGGCGATTACCTCACCCAATCGTGCTCCTACACCGCTATCGATTTCATCAAAGATTAAGGTTGGAACTTGATCTACTTCTGAAAGTATCGATTTTAAAGCTAACATAATTCTCGAAATTTCCCCTCCCGAAACAATTCGAACTAAAGGACGCAGTCTCTCTCCCGGATTAGGAGAAATCATAAATTCAATATCATCTATCCCTTTTGAACTTACCTTATATTTTTTACCTTGTATTTCTACTCCGTTATCATCTTCGTAATTATTAATTGAAACCTTAAACTGACATTTCTTCATATTTAAATCTTCTAATTCTCTTATCACCATCTCCTCTAAACTTTGGGCAATTTTTCTCCGATTGGCATTTAGATTTTGAGAAATAGTAGAAATTATATTTTCCAGAGAATTCACCTCTTCTTTTAACTTTTTTACTTTATCTTCACTACAATCAATCTCTTCTAATTCCTGATATATTTTTTGGCGATATTGCACTATTTCTTCTATGGTACGACCATATTTACTCTTCAAATTATTAATTAAATTTAGTCTTCCCTCAATTTCTTTTAATTTTTGGTTATCCAATTCTATTTCGTCTTTGTATTTTTCAATTTCATTAACGATGTCCTCAAATTGGTAGCCTATTTCTTTTAAATTTTCTCTTATCTTTTCTATCCGCCGATCTAAGGAAGAAATCTCTCCTAAATCCGTAGAAACTTCGCTTAAAGAATCTCTTACCGAGACTTGTTCTAATCCGCCTTCGTAGAGAACAAAATTGGCTTTTTCCATGGTTTCAATTATCTTCTTTGCATTCCTTAAAACCACCTCTTCCTCTTCTAAAACCTTATCCTCATCTTTAACTAAAGAAGCTTTATCTATTTCTTCTAATTGAAATTTTAAAAAATCTATCCGTTTTACATTTTCCTCCTTACCTTTTATCAACTGAAATAACTTTTTTTTCTTATCTCGCCAAATTCGGTAAGTATCAAATAATTCTTTTCTATATTTAAACATTTTATCCCCCCCCAAACTATCCATTAGATCTATATGTTTGGAAGGATCTAAAAGAGATTGATGATTATGTTGGCCATGTAAATCAACTAGAATGTTTCCTATATCTTGAAGCAAGGATAAATTTACTAATTTTTGGTTAATCCAACATTTATTTCTCCCTTTCTTATTCACTTCCCGTCTGATAAGTAAATTTCCCTCTTTATCAACAATTTCTATATCTAAATCTAAAATATTTATCAGTTCTTTTTCTTGAGGAGCTAATAGAAACTGTCCTTCAACTACTAAACTATCCTCTCCGTCTCGAATTAAATCAGAAGCAGTATAACCCCCCAAAATTAAATCTATTGCTTCTATAATAATAGATTTCCCGGCTCCAGTCTCACCGGTTAGAACGTTTAGTCCTTCATCAAATTCAATATTCAATTCTTTTATTAAGGCCATATTCCTTATATTTAACTGAAATAACATTTATTACTGTATCCACCTCATAGCATAAGTTAAAATACATTGTGCTGTTAGTTATAATAGTTATTTGTTTAGTGGTTGGCGGGTGATCGGTTAACCGTATAACCAATTAACTCTTTCTCTTAAAATACTAAACGCTATACGCTCTAAGCTACTCGCTAATTTAATTATTTATTCACCTGTCCACTCCATTTTAATTTTTCCCGTAGAATGGCATAAAAATTCTTTTCCTTAAAAGTAATCAGTTTAGCTTTATGGTCTGATTTTTTTACTATCACTTCGTCATTAGGCTCTAAAGCAAGGCCCTCTTGTCCATCTATAGTGACCATTACTTCTTTTTTGATTGACTCCAATTTTATTTGTACTTGGTCATTTTCACTAATAATTAAAGGCCGAGCAGATAAAGTATGGGGGCAGATAGGGGTAAGTATAATAGAATTTATATTAGGATTGACAATAGGACCGCCAGCGGAAAGAGAATAGGCAGTAGAACCCGTAGAAGTAGAAACAACCAATCCATCCGCCGAATAAGTAATAACATAATCATTATTGACATAAGTAGCTAAAGAAATAATTCGGGCAAACGCCCCTTTACTAATAACTACATCATTTAAAGCAATGAATTTTTTAATTTCTTTATCTTTTCTTTTCACTAAACAATCTAGCATCATTCTTTTATCAAAAAAATATTTTTCTCGATATAATCTTTCTAACGACTTCTCCAGATCATCAATACCAATTTGAGTCAGAAAGCCCAGTCCTCCTAAATTCACTCCAAAAACCGGGATCTCTTCGGCAGCGACTAACCTGGCTGCTCTAAGGAGAGTTCCGTCTCCTCCCAAAGAAATTATTAAATCAACATTTTTAAGAAATTTTTTAGTAGGACAGTTTAATTCTTCCTTTCCTATTTCTTTCCCTTTATTTCCTTCTATATACACTTTTAGTTTTTTAGAATTTAGCCAATCAATTATCCTACAGGCTATTTCCCGAGTTTTTTCTTTTTTATAATTTACTATTAAACCAACGCTGACTAATTTCATCTCCGTCCTCCTTGAAGTAAATAATACAAGACCAAACTAAAAACCGCTCCTAATAAAAAATATACTATCTTTATTACCTTTTGACGCATGGAGCTTTCGAATTGAAATTTCACTTCAGAAATGTTCTTATTTTTCATATTTAATAGAAGAATACCGCACGGTTGGTAAGCAAGATAATATTCTAACATTTGTCTCCGCGTTTCCCGGTTGGTAATATAGGGAATCTTCTCTCCACTTTTAACTTCCACTACGAAGACTTTCCCTCTCTTCCTTACTAAGTAATCTATCCGCACTAAATAGCGATGAATCTTATCTCCAATAGTTATAAGGAGTGGTTTACTTTTTTGAGCATCTATAATCGCATAACCGTTTTTCCTTAATATTTTCTCTGCTTCCTTTTCTGCCTGTCTGCTTTTAGAAAATCTCTTCCTTAATCTCTTAGCTCTTAACCAATTGTTTATCTTGGTAAATAGAACCAGGCAGAATATTCCACCGCAAATAAATAAAATAAAGATTAAAACACTGTTTTCATTTATGTTCAAAAACTTCACTCCAAATGCTATTTTTTGGGAGAAAGTTCCTGGTGAGCTTTTTTTACCACTTCCTCAACAATTTGTGGGAAATTATTTATCTTATCCTTTCCAGAATTTTTTACTAAATAGATGAGATATTCTATGTTACCGGAAGTTTTTTTTAAGGGAGAAAAGGTCAAACCTTGAATACTAAAACCTATTTTTTGCGCCTTATCGCCAACTCTTTCAATGACCATTTGATGAACTTCCGCCTTTTTTACTAATCCACCCCTTTGAATGAACTCCCGGCCTGCTTCAAACTGTGGTTTAATTAAAGCCACCACCTCTCCTTTCTCCTCAATTAAATTATACACGACTGGCAGGACTTTATCTAATGAAATAAAGGAGACATCTATTGCGGCTATTTCAAACAGGTTATCAAATTTGTCAGCAGTAAGATATCTTATATTGGTTCTGTCTATAACTATAACTCGGCTATCTTTCTGTAATTTCCATGCTAATTGTCCGTAGCCTACATCTATACAATAAACTTTCTCAGCTCCATGTTTTAATAAACAATCAGTAAAACCCCCCGTAGATGCACCAACATCTATTATTCTCTTTCCTTTGACCAAAATGTTAAATTTCTTTATAGCTTTTTCTAATTTTTCTCCGCCTCGGCTTACAAAAGCAGTTTTTTTTGCTATTACTGAAATATTGCTTTCAACTTTTATCTTTTGTCCTGATTTATTGACACTTTTTCCCTCCACTAAAACTTCTCCCGCCATAATAGCGCCTTTAGCTTTCTCTCTACTGGGAAAAAATCCCTTTTCAACCGTTAATATATCCAAACGTTCTTTATTTGCTTTTTTCAAATCTATAAATTCACCTCTCGGACTAAAACAATCAGGTTAAAGTTAAATTATTGCACATAGTATCCAAGCCATTATAATTCCAATAAAAGCTCCCATGATAACTTCAAAAGGAGTGTGCCCAACTAATTCTTTTAAACGGTTATCTTTTAACTTTATTTCGTTAAAAAATTCTAAAATAATTTTGTTTAATACTTTAGCCTGTTCTCCCGTCTCTCTCCTTACGCCAGCTGCATCAGCCATAATAATAAAAGCTATGGCTATAGCTAAACCAAACAAATGAGAATCCCAACCCTCTTTTAAACCAATGGAGGTAGCCACGCATATAGAAAGGGCTGAATGAGTGCTGGGCATTCCTCCTGCTCCAACAAATCTCTTAAAATCCCATTTTTTTTCGGTAATATAAAATAATATTAGCTTTATACTTTGGTTTATGGTCCAAGTTATAAGTGCAATTATTATAATCTTGTTTCTAAAAATTAAGGATAAATCGAAAATATTAATCTTTGTTACTCCCTATTTTTCTATAATATCCATTTTAGTTTTCTGGTTTAATCCAATCTTCATCTCTCAGTAAAGGCATACTGATATCTATATGTCCGGATAAGCTCTTCATCTCATTTCCCTCTACTAATATCTGAACGCCTTTAATCGGGGGGATTTCGGTCAAAGTATTGACGATAGAGTAAACAGTCATTAATTCACCAGTACTTCCTCCGGAATGATTTTTAAATATTTCTTCAGATAAGTCTATATAGGCAATATCATCAACAATATATACTTCATTGACTTTTGTTCGCTCAGGAATTGTCGGGTAAAAATCGGAATTTTCCGGACCTTTTATCAGTTCAATAACTGCCTGCCTTGCTAAAGAGGGGGTTTGAGATATTTTTCTTTTTTCAGGTAATAAATACATTGCTTGAGAATCAGAGAAGTAAAGGTTAACTTCGACCATTTCTTCTATCGGCTCAGGTTGAATTTCTTTTCTTTCTTCTTCCTGATAAGGGACTTCTTGGGTAACAATGGGTTTTTCTTTGTATCTTTCCCAAACGGGAACAATAAATTTATTGAACATAAAGTAACCGATAATGACGAGTACTACAATTAATAATAGTGAAAAAATAATTTTCGGATTATTTCTTTTCTTTTTCGACTTTCTATTTTTAACCATGGTAATTAATCCTATACACCATTATCAGGAGCATTTTCTATATAATATTTTATTGCTTCAAACAGAGCTTGAGCACTTTTTTGTAAAAATTCCTTGCTTTTTAATAATTTCTCCTCTTCAGGATTGGAGATAAAAGCAACCTCTACAAGAATTGCTACCATATTCGCTCCCTTTAGTACCACAAACGGAGCTTGTTTTACTCCCCTATTTTCTAACTTTAAATAATTTACTAATTTTTCCTGTACAATTTCTGCAAAATCGAGACTATACTTAATATTAGCGCTCTCTTCCAGGTCTGCGATAATTAACGCTAAATCAGTATCTACTCCAGGATGAGTCCTGCTGGCTCTGTTTTCTCTGTCCGCTACATCTTTAGCTGAAGCACCGATATATTTGGAACTTAATACAAAAGTCTCTATTCCTTTAGCACTAGGACGATGATTTAAAACCGAATTAGCGTGTAAACTCACAAATACAAAACCATTCTTCTGGTTAGCAAAACTTGTTCTGTCTTCTAAAAGTGGTAATTCATCTTTGCCTCTTGTTAAAAAAGCAGGAATACCTGCATTTTTTAACAATTTCTCTAGATAAAGAGCGAT
>CAYTVM010000101.1:0-6335 GCA_964441685.1 uncultured Atribacterota bacterium
GGAATCGGCATTATAGAAGAGGCAACCCTGGATAAAATTCCCTCTATTATCATTGACCCCAAGGGTGATATGGGCAACCTTCTTCTTGCTTTTCCGGATTTAAAGCCAGAGGATTTTGAAGCATGGATAGATCCGGATGAAGCTCAAAACAAAGGAATGGATCCCAAAAGCTATGCGGCGGAAGTGGCGAGCAGCTGGGAAAATGGATTAAAAAGCTTCTACCAGGATAAAAGTAGAATAAAACTTTATAAAGAGAATGCTGATTTCACTATTTATACCCCGGGAAGTTTAACCGGAATTCCCTTATCAGTTTTAAGCAGCTTTGACGTACCTTCTGAAGATATTCTTGACGATCCCGACACCTTTTCCTCAATCATTAATTCCACGGTTATGGGTCTCCTTACCCTTATTGACATAAAGGCAGATCCCTTATCAAGTAAAGAGTATATGCTTCTTGCCACTATCTTTGCCTACTTCTGGAAAAAGAAAAAGGGTCTTTCCTTGGAAGAATTAATCGGTTATATAGCAAGTCCCCCCTTCGAAAAGGTTGGGGTACTAAACTTGAAGATTTTTTACCCCCAGAATGAAAGACTTAAACTGGCCATGCTTTTAAATAATGTTCTGGCAAGTCCCGGATTTTCAATGTGGACAGAGGGAGAGGCCCTGGATATTCAAAAACTCCTTTATACCGAAGAGGGGAATCCCAGAGTTAGCATTCTCTCTTTGGCTCACCTTGATACTGCCCAGAGAATGTTTTTCGTAACTTTATTTTTGAATAAATATATTAGCTGGATGAGACAACAAAGAGGGACACCATCTCTGAGAACCATACTATATATGGATGAAATTTTTGGCTTCTTTCCGGCGACTTCAAACCCACCTTCTAAAAAACCGATGCTCATTCTTTTAAAACAGGCAAGAGCTTATGGTGTTGGGGTGGTTCTGGCCACTCAAAATCCAGTTGACCTTGATTATAAGGGACTTTCAAATATAGGAAGTTGGTTTTTGGGAAAACTTCAGACCAAGCAGGACAAAGACAGAGTCATGGATGGACTCATCAAGGATAGTGCAGACTCTCTCAGTAAAAGCGAAATAGAGTCGTTGCTTTCTAATATGAAAAAGAGGACATTCCTCCTAAAAAGTGTTCATCTTGACCATCTTTCTCTTTTCCAGACAAGATGGGTTTTATCCTACTTGAGAGGCCCTCTTTCAATGCCTGAGATTAAAAAATTAATGGCAGAGAAAAATAAACTTTTAAACGAAAGGGAAGTAGAGGAAGACAAAAGTAGTCTCCAGCAAGATAGTGCCATATCAAAGAAAACTGCCTCTCTTCCACTCATCTCAGATAAAATCCAACAATATTTTTTAAATAACGCCCCTTATAATGAGGAGATTATCTTCGAACCTAAAATACTTTTAAAAGGGAAAATAAGGTTTTACAGTGGATCTAAAGGAATTGATGAAAAAGAGGAAGTATTTTTAAAGCTTCCTATTGATGAAAATACCGCTGAAATAAATTTTGAAAAGGGCATGCCAATCAATGATGATGTTAGTCTTTACGATACCAGATCTCCCGAGAATGCTAAATTTTACCCGCTCCCATTTTTCATAGAAGAGATGAAAGATTTTACGACCATAGAGAATGAATTTAAAGATTCTCTTAGCCGAACAAAGAAACTTGACCTGTATACCAGCAAAGAATTTAAACTTTTATCCGAACCGGGAGAAGATCTTTCTTCTTTTAAGGGAAAAATGATAGAACTTTTAAGAGAAAAGAAAGAGGAAGAAGTTGATAAATTGAGGGTAAAATTTAAGGGAAAAGAGGAGAGTCTTCAGAAAAAATATAATAGGCTCCTGGAAAAGTTGTCAAAAGAGGAAACGGATACAAAAACTGTTACCACAGAAAGCGTTTTATCGATTGGCGCTACTGTGCTTGGGGCATTTCTGGGAAGAACAAAAGTAGGAAATTTAAGCAGTGGTATGACCGGCTTGAGAAGGGCAAACAGAATTTTTAAGGAGAAAAAAGATGTCAGTTTTGTAAAGAATCAAATTGAAGAGCTTACTAAAGAAATTGAGAAATTAGAAGGGGAACTTAATGAAAAAATAGTAGAAATTTCTGATAAATTTGATATAGAGAATTACGAAATTGAGACCCTTAGCCTACGGCCAAGGAAAACTGATATTTCCAATCTAAGTGTTTCTCTTCTTTGGGAATCAAGATAAGTATATCGAAAATACTTTTTGTTTTTATTCATATTTTAAAGATAGCTAATAAGAAGGAGGTCATAATAAATGTTTAAGGAATTTAAAGAGTTTGCCATGCGGGGGAATGTGATTGACATGGCAGTCGGTATCGTCATTGGTGCTGCGTTCGGTACTATTGTGAAATCACTTGTTTCTGATATTATTATGCCGCCTATCGGTCTGCTATTGGGCAAGGTTGATTTTTCGAATCTTTTTGCAGTCTTGAAACAAGGTGAGACAGTTGCTGGTCCCTATGCTTCTCTTGTTGATGCTCAGGCAGCTGGAGCAGTAACGATTAACTATGGTGTGTTTATAGATACAGTCATAAGTTTTATAGTTATTGCCTTTGCTATATTTATGGTCATCCGTAGTATGAATAAGCTCAAGAAAAAAGAAGAAGCTCCTCCCGCTGAACCAACGACCAAGGATTGCCCCTATTGCCTAACAAGTATTCCAATTAAAGCCACACGCTGTCCACATTGCACTTCTGAATTAGTGGCAGGATAGACGAAATAGAGGATTTTTAAAAGTTTGACAGAATATAAATATATCTAAGGGAAAAGTATTTTACAAATTTTGTATCACCTATTTTTTCAAATTAAGATAAGAATGAAGGGTCTTTGAAAGAAGTATACAGTTCATTTTCATTTTGTTCATTTATATTTTTGTACAACTAAACTTTTTTAATATAATAAAATAATTATCTTACAAATATTAAATGATTTAAAGCTTTTGATTAAAATATGATTTTAAATAATATCAAAAGATGAGGAAAATAGAATGAATAAAAATTTACTTAATATAGAACATCCGGAAATTCATTATTCGGGGAATGTTGAAGTCATCATTCCAGAAAGTAGTCGTTCTAAAATTGAAGAAATACAAAAAAATTGTCATGAACGGTTATATCTTGGACGAGCTTATTTATCAAGTATCTATGATAACACGAGACCATATGACGAAATCTTAAAATTTAGTGGAGCTACTTTGATAAAAATGACAGAGAAGGAGCTGCGGTTTCATATAAACTGGCAGAATAGCGGCGTAGTTTTCACCCTTAGATCTAACTCACATAAAATGCTAAACCGAGTTGAGGCGTATACAAAAGGAAAATTACCAAGTAATGCATTAGATATCTTCAAATCCGCGCTCTATACTCTAATTGATCGCTTTGTGTATAGTCTAAAATGTCCTATATATGTTCAAGGTATTGCACTTCTATTTAATAATAAACCTCTGCTCTATGAATTGCCGATCACCTTTGCAGGAGAAAGAACCATAGCCTATGGAGGAGGGTTTAATAGTGTTCATTGGTTTGCTCCTCTTGACGCTCTTGAGCGAGAAGCTATTTGTTCATCTAGTCCATTCTATAAGGTATTGTGCCGATTTCGTATTTACGAAGGAATTATACATTGCCTACGTAAGGAGTTAAGTTCTTTTGCGGATAAAGTCAACCAGAAAGAAAAGATTCCAAAGACACCAAGGATAACCAAAGGTGAACTTCAAGCATTACGAATAAACAATGAGAGCATGTCGAAAATTAAGACTTATGAAGATGTTACCGAGGCATTCCGTGAACTTCGAAATGGGATAGTTCACTTTTTAATGGAGGAGCCTAAAGGTGCTATGATAATGCCTTCTCGTGGTCTTGACCGCTCTACTGTAGAAAAAGGAAGTCAAATACTCCGACTCTGTAATCAGAAGATGATTGAACCTCTCTGGGATTATTTCAATAAATATTTAAGTAATGAATATAATCGTGGAAAAATATTGGTAGACAATTCTCGTCCAAAGGATTTTCCTGCTTATGAATAATTAAAATAGAGACACATCTTATTTTCTCTTTATGTCGTTTTAAAAAAAAGATTTTAATGAAAAAGAACAGGACGGTTTTCTGCTCCTTTTCTAAAAAGAATTTTAGACTATTCATAGGAGATTTTCAGATGAAAGGTTATCTATTTTACGTCCCTCGAAGTCAATCTTGGATTTTAGCTTAACAAAAAGCAAAAGCCGGACTTAATTTGAATTTTTAAGGAATTTTTCCCAACACAATTACATTCTAAGTCTGGCTTTATTTTTTTACAATAACTTTAATTCGGGAATATATTATTCAATATCAAGATATGAAAGATTCTCTTCAACAATCCTATCGTGATATTGCCCTTGGTAATAAGGTATTTATAGAATCAATCACTTTTATAAGCGAGGGCTCGTCACCAAAAAGAGGATTTTTTGAAAATATTTGTCGTATATAAATATGTAAATATACAAGGATAGCCAAAGTATTTGGACAATTCAATCTTAATAGTGACTAAACTAAATAAGGGTGAAGTAATGTTAATCAATATTTTACGGGTGATGATTACCAGGTCATTCAAGCCATTTGTTTTTCAAAATAATAATTGTAACAAAAAGATAGATTATGATGTTCCGAATTTGGGACTGTATGTACATGTTCCCTTTTGTAAAGAGCTATGCCTATTCTGCCCTTATTATAAAGTAAAATATGTTCCCTCTTTAGCTTCTAAATACGTAGATACTTTAATCAAAGAAATACACCTGAAGAGTTTGAAAGTCGGGAAGAAGAAGGTTGCCACCAGTTTATATTTTGGCGGGGGAAGCCCCTCGCTTATTATTAATTCTCTGGGAAGGGTCTTAGATGCGTTTAAAGAACATTTTGTTATTGAAGGTAATATCGGTATTGAATTACACCCTGACAATGTAACCTCATCCTTGATAACAGAATTAAAGGATATTGATTTCGATATAGTCAGTTTAGGTATTCAATCATTTAATGAAAAAAATCTTTCCACTCTGGGTAGAAAAGAAAAGAGTGATAATAGACAAAAGTTGGAGATGATTGCTAAAAAAGGTTTTAGGGCTATCGATGTAGACCTTATATTTGGTATTCCCGGCCAAACCCCTAAAGATTTACGAGAAGATATGATGAAGGCTGCCGAATATGGGGCTACCCAAATATCTACTTATCCTTTTATAGATTTTTCATATGCTAATAATAAACAAAAGCCTTTAAACAAAAAGGGAAAAAAGATATTATTAGACTCGATTGTGAAGACCAGTGAAGAAATAGGATTTACCAGAACCTCTGTCTGGACTTTTGCTAAAAAAAATACTCCTAAATATTCTTCTATTACACGAGATAATTTTTTGGGATATGGCCCCAGTGCAACCACTTTGCTTAAGGATAATTTCCGCATAAATACTTTTTCGGTAACCGAATATATCAATACTCTTCTTAAGGATAAAAGAATTCCGACTGCTTTAATATTCGATTTTCCTGAGCGGGCAAGATATGTGTATTGGCTGTTTTGGAGCTGTTATAATTTAGACATTGATAAGAATAATTTTTTTCAATTATTCAATAAAGACCTTGATTTTGAATTTAAGTGGGAAATAAAGATCGGAAAGTTATTGGGAATAATAGAAGATAATGAGGATGGTTATAAATTGACTGATAAAGGGGCTTATCTTTTTCATTTAGTCGAGCAGAAATATACTAATCAATATATTGATAAAACCTGGAGAATGGCCAGGAAAACTCCCTGGCCGCAGAAAATAGTTCTTTATTGAACCCGCTAGGGGAGGGAAAAGAAGATAGGTCTCGACATTTGGTGTAACTTTAGTGAAAAAGAAGACCGTACTCCCCAATTGTAAAAAGAAGTTTTTTCTTATTTTATAAAATAATAGAGCTTGCGGAAAAGTGCTGATGTAGGTAGTAAATCTCAGCTTAGCTACACATTTTTGCAAGTAATATCGTTTAGTCCTAAAAAAATATTATTTGGTTCCTTCAATTTCTAAGTTTAGTTCTTTATGGGTTTTGGTTAGGGTAACAAGTTCCTGATTGTATTTCTTTAAATGAATCATCAGGTTCTGGACTTTTTCTGAATCCTTTAGTATTACCGGGTCGCATAGTTGGGATTCTGCATCAGTTTTATTTCCTTCCAAGACTTTTATTTTCTCTTCAACCGATTTTAATCTATCCAGAATATCTTTATTTTGCTGGTAGATACGATTCCGTTCTTCCGCTTCCTTCTTTTTTCTCAGTTTATCAAAAGTTTTTGCGCTTTGTT
>CAYTVM010000102.1:0-6280 GCA_964441685.1 uncultured Atribacterota bacterium
AATATTTTTACCCCATTTTAAGTCAAAAACATTATTCACATCCTGGATAACCATAGCTAATCTCTCTAACCCATAGGTTATTTCTACCGGAATAATATCTAAATCAAGCCCGCCAGCTTGTTGAAAATAAGTAAATTGAGTTATTTCCAAGCCATCTAACCATACTTCCCAGCCTAATCCCCAGGCGCCCAGGGTGGGGGCCTCCCAATCACCTTCAATAAATCTTATATCATGTTCTTTTCTTGATATCCCCAAATTTTCTAAACTTTTAAAATAAACATCCTGCACATTTTCGGGAGAAGGTTTTAATAGAACCTGGAATTGATAATGTTGTTGCACTCTATTGGGATTTTCTCCATAGCGTCCATCAGCAGGCCTGCGAGATGGTTCAACATAAGCTACTTTCCATGGTTCGGGACCTAATACCCTTAAAAAAGTGGTCGGATTCATTGTTCCTGCACCTTTTTCCGTATCATAAGGTTGTTGAATAATGCAATCCTGTTTCCCCCAAAATTTTTGTAAATTAAAAATTATCTCCTGAAAATCCATATTAACATCTCTTTCCTGCAATTATAAATAAAATTCCCTCTCATAGAGATTTTCTGAAAACCCATTGTCTATTAGAGAGAGGGACTACATTTTCTTTGTTAATATATCAAAATCGTCCTTAATTGTCAACGTAACTAAATATAGTATCGAGCATACAGCAAACAAAGAAAAACTAGCGTAGAGCGTACAGCGTTTAGCGTATAGTATCTATATATCGAGTATCGAGTGAAGACATGACATAATAACCCAAATGTATACGCTCTATGCTAGTTCTTCTTTACTAGATACTACTAAATACTTTATACTTCTTTCTAAACACTCCACACTAGTTTGTACAAGATAATAGATACGATTTTATCTGGCTACCAACTTCTGTATTCTTTCTTCTGAATAAATTAACCAGCTAATCAAATAACTCATTAGCCAACTAACCAACAAGGGATGTAATGTTTATTATGTTATAAATAACCTGTGATAAGTATCTATTTTTGTAATTTCTGAAATTTAATCTTATTACTTATTACTCATTACTTGTTACTGTATTTTCTACGAGATACGAATCTCAAGATACAAAATACGAAATTGTCTCCTGAACCTTTCTTCTCTCTTATTTTCTTTACTAAATACTATATACTCGATACTTGATACTGATTTAGCCAGCTATAAGAATTTCAAAAATCTATCTGTTTTAAAACTTTTTTCCGAATGATAGGCTATAAATAAATCACTTATTTTCTCTAACTCTTTTATTTTTTCATGGGGAATGGTAGCGTTTGAAATAGTAGATAAAGGAGTAATGAGTATTTTTCTTACTAATTTATTAAAATAAAGAGTAACTTTAACACACGCTTCTTTATCTTTAGCTATGCAATGATTACATACCAGTCCGCCTTCTTTTATATTAAAATACATCTCTTTTTGATCTTCTATACTCTTATTACACCTGCAACAATAATTAAGTGAGGGTTTATATCCTAAAATTGACATAATTTGCCATTTGTAAGATAATGTCAGTAATTTTGGGTCATTCGTCTCCCTCAAATAATGTAAAACTTCTTTTAGTAAATTAAACAGGCCAATATTTATCTCCCGCTCTTCGGTTAATTTATTTATTAACTCCGCACAGTTGGCTGCAAAGGCAAATTTAATGACTTCTTTGCTCGTAGTGAAAAAGGATTCTAATATTTCGGTCTGACTAACAATATCAATGTTTCTACCTTTGTGAATTAAAAAAATAGAGAGAGTTAATATTTCCAAACTGCTTCCAAATTTACTTTTTGTCTTTCGGACTCCTTTGGCAATAGCGGTAATCTTGCCGTAATTTTTAGTATATATAGTAACAATTTTATCAGCTTCTTCATATTCCGTGCTTTTCAGAACTATACCTTCCGTTTTATACAACATAGTATTAAAAAATCCCCACTATAAAAGATCATTTTTACCAAATGCCTCGGGAAGCAATTCTTTTATTTTTTTAATCATAACATCTCCCTTTAAATTCGTCATAATCAAAGGAATATCTTCACCAAATTCTGATATCACCTGTCGGCAGGCCCCACAGGGAGAGCAGGGTTTATTTGTATTACCAATCACAGCGATGGCTTTAATTTTAGTTGAGCCCTCTGAAATAGCTTTAAAAAAAGCCACTCTTTCTGCACATATGCTCAAACCAAAAGATGCATTTTCGATATTGCAGCCAGAAAATATTTTACCATCATCGCAAAGAACAGCAGCGCCTACTTTGAATTTAGAATAGGGAGTATAGGCCTTTTTTCTGGCTTTTTCTGCTTCCTTAATTAATTTCTCATATTCTTTTTTCACCGTATCTCACCTTCCTTTATTTAAACCACACTTTTGTTTCTTCGGATACTAAATGTATCCATATATTACCCTGGTTCAAATTTAATATCTTCCCCTGGTCATCATAATATATGGTTGGTTGGTCTTTAGATTTCTTAATCCATTTGGTTAGAAAATAATTACCCCCAAAAAATATCTTGGCAATTCCTTCCCCTACCATTTCTATTTCCATTCTTCCCTCATTATCTCCGGGAATTTCTTTTATCGGAACATATTGGATGATTATATTGGAAACACCTACGGGCTCTAAAGTCTTACTATCTCGATAAGGCTTAGAATTTATATATCTTAAATAGGCATTAGTGTTGACATTATATTCATAAGATAGGGCATATTTTTGGTGATACTGAATCGCAATTTTGGTAGTATTGCCTCCTGATAAATTTAGTGTTCTTAGATTAAGTAAATTGTTATCCAAATCTACCTTATCCTGAAAACCCATTTTTCTACTCTTTTCTCTTATGTTTTGGGTATTAGTAAAAAGATTTATCCATCCCCCAATATTTTTATCCCTCCAATAAGGAGAAGGGTAGCGCATCTGATCTAAATTAACAATCTTTTCGTTCTTTAAGCTTTGCCCTCCACAGTGGGCAAAGATGGCAGACCACTCTTCAGCCAATCTTGAAAAATAATATCTACTACTTCTGACCGGCCCTACCATGGCTGTATCACTACTATTAAATATAGCCATTAATCTGGTAAAGGGGAATTCTACATTTGCTTCATAAATTAAATCTGCTTTATTTAAACCGGTTTGATGAATGATCTCTTCAGGTGAATTACCGATAATTATAGCTAATGGCCTTGTGACACTAGCATAAATATTATTATTGATATTAAAACATACAAATAAAATAAAAAATAACAATATAAACCTGCAGAAAAGTGATTTGTACAATTTTCTTTCTTTCATAATTTATCCTCTTTTTTATATTTTTCTAATTATTTTATGACTCTTGTATTTGATTTATTTATTTTTATCAAATTCATCTTCTATCTCTCCGAAAATCTCTTCTAGTAGATCTTCTATGGTAACTATTCCGGAAATTTTTTTATCCTGGTTAATGACTACCGCAATATGAATTTTCTTTCTCTGAAATTCTTTTAGGAGATTAGTCACTCTTTTATTTTCTGAGATTAAGTAAGGGGGATGAATTAAGTTTAAAATATCTATACTTTTACTTAACTTCTTTTCTAAATCTCCGACAAGGAAGTCTTTAGCATAAATAAAGCCTATGATATTATTTATATTATTCTTATAAACCGGTATCCTGGAAAGACCTTTGTTGTTCATTAAATTTATAGCATTCTCCAGAGGAGTATCTTCGCTGACAGCCACCATACGTTCTTGAGATATCATGACATCTTTTACAAAAATATCATTTAAATTCAAAATTCTCTCAATCATTCTCTTTTCCTTTTTTTCTAATATGCCTTCCTTCTCACCAACCTCAAAAAATAGTTTTAAATCTTTTTTAGTGAAAAAAGCATTTCGAGGTACATATTTCTTGCCAGTAATAAGTTTAATGAAAAAGTGAGATATCCAACTAAAAAAGATTTCAATCGGATGAATGGAAAAAGAGGCAGTTTTCATATAATAAGCTGCTTTAAGCGATATTTTTTGAGGATTATTTTGGGCAATAGTTTTTGGTAATACTTCACAAAAAATTAATACGACAAGAGTAGAAAGTAATATCGAAATAGCAATCCCTCTGTCACTCCATATATGTGTCGCCAGAGCAGAGGAAACAGAAGAAAATATGATGACTGCTATGTTGGTACCAATTAAAACCATCCGTAAAAATTTATCCGGCTCATGAATTAAATTCGACACTATAATTGCTTTTTTATCTCCCTTTTTAGCCAAATACTTAAGATGTGGTTTGCTAGTAGATATAACTGCGGTTTCCGCACCTGAAAAAAAGGCAGCAATAAACATACAAATAAATAATATAATTGGACTAATTTTAATCCACCATTCTGTCAAAATTTCCCTACCTCCTACATATTTTTATCTGAAATGCCACTTTCGGGCTGTTGAAGTTTTTTTATTATCTTTACTCTTCTAATTCGATTTTTTACTACCCGTTCAATGATTATTTGAAGATTATGATACTTTATCTTTTCTCCCCTTCTAGGTACCTTGCCCAATAGGTCAAAAATAAAACCACCCAAGGTCTCGAAACCGTTTTCGGGTATCTCTATATTTAAAATTTCATTAATTTTTTCAATGTCTATGTTTCCATCAGCAATGACAGTATTATCTTCAGTTATTTCAAATAATTTTATCTCTTTATCGTATTCATCAATGATCTCGCCTACTACTTCCTCCACCACATCCTCCATAGTAACCAGCCCTGCTGTTCCCCCATATTCATCGATAGCTATAGCAATTTGAATTTTATCTCTTTGAAAAATATCTAACAGATCGTCTATTTTTTTATTTTCGGGAACAAAGTAAACCTTCCTTATTATCTGCTTTAAATCATACTTTGCCTTTGAAGTAAACCATTGCTTATATACCCCTAATAAGTCCTTGGCATATAATATTCCGATAATATTGTCTATTGTTTCTTCATAAACAGGTATTCTCGAATGTCCCACTTTTTTAATTAATTTTAAGATTGATTTTAGTTTAGTATCAGAGGGAACACAGGCCATATCTACCCGGGGAATCATTACTTCTTTTACCAAAGTATCACCAAATTCAAATATATTTCTAATCATTTTTTTCTCTTCCTCTTCTATTACTCCATCATCCTTGCCCACTTCAATCATAGTGATTAAATCTTCTTCAGTAATTTCTTTTTTTTCTTTAATGCTTTTTTTGCCAATAAAGTAATACAAGATACTAATGATTATTTTAAAAAATTTGATGAGAGGGAATAGACCAATAGAGATTATTTCTATTGATCTAGCGATTTTTTTGGAAACTATTTCTGCGTTAGCAACAGCTAATGATTTAGGAACAATTTCTCCGAAGACAAGTATTATAAAAATCATTATTCCACTGGCTATGCCAATGCCTATATCTCCAAAAAGTTTTATGGCTAAATAAGTAGCTAAAGAGGAGGCTGAAATGTTTACAAACATATTTCCAATTAAAATAGAGATTAATGTTCTTTGAGGATCGTCAAGAAGTTTGACGATTGATTTTACTTGCCAATTATTCTCTTCTTCTTTTTGCATTTTTTTTAATTGCAGTTTACTAAGTGAGAAGAGAGCAGTCTCCGTGCCGGAAAAAAAGGCAGATAGTATTATAAAAACTAATAAAGCGATTACTTCAAATATCAATATTATTAAATTAAAGGGGTCATCCAAAAAAATTATCACCGCAACTTTTTAAAAACCGTTAAGTATATTTTAAAATATCGACCATTTTAATCAATTAAAACCAAGATGTTATGACTAACCTTGCTCGGTTAGATTAGGAATCTAAATATAAACAATAATTGAGTCTTTTAGATTCTCAATCTAACAGTTATTAATTACAAAATTACTGAAAATAAAAATGAACCTAGATATTTTTATTAAACTACGCAAGTTGAGCTTTTTTCGATATTCTCATTTTCTGTAAAATGATTACTCCCACTAATAACACCAGGCCTATTCCATCAGTTAATAATCCCGGTCTTATTAGAGCAAGTGCACTAATAATTAATATAACCCTTTCATATATTTTAGTGTCGTCAAGAAGATATCCGCCAGCAGCTGCTCCCAAGGCTAACACACCGGCTAAAGAAGTAACAATCAATACCAAAGTATGGGCTATCGTACTATTGATAAATAATAGTCCGGGATCAAGGGCAAATATAAAGGGTATCATAAATCCCGCTACTGCTAATCTTACGGCAATAAAACCGGTTTTCAT
>CAYTVM010000103.1:0-6278 GCA_964441685.1 uncultured Atribacterota bacterium
ATCTTTTCAGCAGTCACCGGATCTTGATTGCTCCATAAAATATAAAGTCTTTTTCTATTATTCATTATACTATCTCCTTATAAAAATGAAATTTTAATCTTTCGAGATCCATTGTAATAAAACTAATTATCTCCCATAAAACCAGGTAGCTTCACATTTAGAGGCCTTTAAAAAAGCCAATCAAAAATAGATCATATACCAGTAAAAATTTGATAATCATTATATTTTATTCAAGAGCCTGTCAAGATAAATGGATTTCATTTGTTTACTGGCCATCATTTTTTTTACAGGGGGTAACTTTAGAATAACCGAAAGAATAGCTGCCATTGCCCTGTGACTGGTAAAAGCTTGATTATCAAATATCAATTCCTGCAGTTTCCCCTTTTCTATTGCCATTAAAACAATCCGATGAACTGAATTAACCGGAGTGATAATTTGTTCTTCTCGCTTTTCAAGTACGATGCTATTATTGGGACACGCCCTAACACAGACCCCGCATCCCAGACATATGTCTTTATTTAACTTCACCTTCTTTCCTGACTTATCATCGGTTTCTTTATTATTCGAAACCCACTCTATGGCTTCGATAGGACATGCTTTAACACATTTTCCACAACTAACGCACTTTTCTTCGTCAATCTTGGGAATGTATGAGGTAGTTTGAACCGGATGGAGCATTCCGAATTTTTTTGCTGCAATCATGGCTTCACAGCAACAACCACAGCAATTACATATAAAACTAACCTTATTCCTGACATTTTCCCCGCATTGAACAAGATTATACTCATAAGCTTTATGTAACAGCTCCATACATTCTGAGGCTTCTACTCTTCGGGCATAATTGTATCTTATCAAAGATTTAGCGACATTGTTGAAAGACATGCAAATATCCATGGGAGCATCACATGCCTTCCCCAAATGCTCCATTTTGTGCCGGCAATAACATATACTGATTCCAATAGATGATGCGGTTTCTATAATATGACTTGCCTTTTCATAATCCAAGATAGAAACCAGGTTGTTCTTGGATAGAACTTCTTCTTGTACAAAAATTCTTCCCAGTCTTGTCTCGCTTCCCAAAAACAAATCCTTGATAAAATCTTCCTCAATGTTGAGATACTGGTAAAATAGTTCCGAAAGCAGTTTTTGATCTAAATCGTGTCTGGTTCTCATCATCGAGAATTCGAAGAATCCTGCCATGGGGGGAGGAAGGACATATTTTTTAATCCCGTTATGATCAGAGTCCAAGAGAATGGCTCTACCGGCCAATTCATCTAATAATTTTTCGGTATTGACTGCATCTAATTTCCATATTCGGCGGGCTGTTTTAACGGTGAAAGGTTTTATGGGAAGTTGAGAAACCAGTTCTGCTTCCTTTTCATTAAAAAGGATACTTAATATCTTGTATAGTGTCTCAGAAGGAGGAGCTCCC
The DNA here is from genome assembly GCA_964441685.1 of uncultured Atribacterota bacterium. Lineage (GTDB taxonomy): Bacteria > Atribacterota > Phoenicimicrobiia > Phoenicimicrobiales > Phoenicimicrobiaceae > Sediminicultor. The sequence goes on from CAYTVM010000103.1 coordinate 1,433, forward strand.
TGAGGAAATTTATTTAGCCTTTCCTCCAATTTTTTATAAGCGGATTTCGCAGCTAGATGTGACATGACTTACACCTGCCCAAACATTTTCTTTATCTTCTATTATAAACCTTTTATTCCAAGAAGAGGAAATTTAATCCCCATTATCATCGGAATAAAAGATTCGATGGATAATGTTCGCTTACCCAATAGTGACATTATCCTATACTCACCAAAGATTTCTTTGATTTGACTGTACCATGTTTACAATTAGAGACAAACTCACCTTCTCTATCTCTCAATCTTTGCCCCATAAGTATAGTACAGCTTGGAGATTGTCTTTCTTTTAGCATTCTATCGTTTCATCGCTTCCCACCTCAAGGATGGCGGCATCTTTTCGATGGCATATCTAAGAGCAGTACGCGGCATATTCTTTTTATTCTTCATCACATAATCGAAAACCTCTTTTTGGTGCAGGTGACTGGTTACTTTAAGCAACCAACCATAACCCTTTTGAACCATATCATCTTCATCTAAAAGTAATTGGTCGGTAATTTCAAAAACATCTTTTAAAAAATGACCTTTTTTCGCCGGAACAATAAGGGAAACAGCTGCTGCTCTTTTTAGCCAGCGGTTTTTTGACTGAGTCCATTCTTTTAGTTTTTCAACAAACACCGGATATTTCTCCAGAAAACTCCCCATGGTATGATTGCAAAATCCGTCACACTTTGCCCAATTATTCACATATTTCTCTATCCAGCTTTCAAATACAATCCAATCATCCGGCTCAAATTCATCAGCAATTTTGGGAAGCCAAAAAGCAGCAATAGAAGCTTCCTCACCATAATCTGATAAAAAAAGTTGTTCACACAAATCAAATATATTCTGTTTTCCAAGCGTTTTTATTTCTATCCAAAATTTGTTTGCAATCTTGCTGACCATAGCAGTTTTTACCCCATGAAATTTTACTTCTTCTTTGAAAAAACGCTGAAAGCTTTTTTCGGTCTTATCATCAATATTTTCTTTTAATGCCTTCCTAATCTTTTGAATGATTGAATTCATTTTATTCTTTTCTCCTTACCATTTTCTGTAAAAAAATCGGCATAATCTTTGAACCAGGGAACTTTTCATTTTTTCCATCATCCATTTTTCTGCAACACGCTTAGTTAAAAAACCCATGGTGGGGAATGAATGTGCTAAAAACATCACACTGAGCAATCCAATTTTTTTCTGAATGATTAATGCCCATTCATTGATCATTTCTCCCGAGCCGTCACCTACAATACTTACACCAAAGACCCTACCCCAAGAATTGGCGAATACCTTAACATAACCAATGCTTACATTTTCTGCAATGGCAGCACCATAATTTTCATATTTTGTAATATATGCTTTATACTTAATTCCTTTTTTCTTCAACTCCTCTTCGCTCATACCAACGAACGAAACCTGCGGTTCGGTAAAAACAGTCCAGGGAATCACATAATTTCTATATTTGAAAAGTCTAAAAGGACTTACAGCATTCATAATGGCAAACATTCCCTGATGCATGGCAGCATGTGAAAACATCATGCCTCCATTACAATCTCCTACAGCGTAAATATGCTTAATCGATGTTTTATATTCGGAATCAACCTCAATTCCGTCCTTGCCATATTTGACTCCGGCGTTATCAAGTTTTAAGGCATCAAGAACAATTTTCCTTCCGGCCGCTACAAGTAATTTTTCTGATTTAATGCAAATTCCATCTTCCGTAAATAAAGATACCTTCTCGCCCTCGTTCTTCGCGCTGATTATTTTTTTTGAATTGTAGACTTCAATATTTTCTTTTTTAAAAATCTCTTCAATCAAATCCCCTGTCTCTTTATCTCCATTTGGAATAAGAAAATCGTCCATCTGAACAATAGTACACTTCGTGCCAAGTCGGGTAAACGCCTGTGCCATTTCACAACCGACGGCACCTCCACCAATGATGGTCATGCTCTCAGGGATTTTAGACAACTTAAATATATTTTGATTGGTCAAAATATCTATGTCTGAAATTCCGTTAATCGGTGGGACCAGAGGCTCGGTTCCGGTTGCAATAAATATTCTTTGAGCAGTAATGGTTCTATCGCCAACCCTGACCGTATGCGAATCGATAAAGCTTGCCTCTCCCTCACCCAAAACAAGCTCCACTTTATCAAACATCTTCAATGTTTTTTCCTCAGAAATATAATCTAAATATTTATTTATTTTTGTAAAAGGACTTTTAATCATCGGCGTGATTCCTTCCGATAAGCCCATTTCCTTTAATTTTAAGAATGAATGCCTATAATTCGCAATTCTAAGCAGAGACTTACTAGGAATACAACCTACATTCATGCATTCTCCGCCAATTCTATTCTTTTCAATACCGCAGACTTTTAAACCCATTTCCGCTCCCATGGCAGAAACAGCCATTCCGGCGGGACCTAGCCCGATACAAATTAAATCAAAATCATATTTCATATCATTTTCTCCTTATTGCGTTTTATCAAACAACTGATTTAACTAGATAACGCAATTATATCAACATCGTATTGATGGTTCAATTATACAGGTTACATCTTTATTTTATATTTTTTATATGGCTATTAACTTAAATTTCACACTACTTTATAAAATACGACACTTATTTTAAAAATCCTTTTTTTAAAAAATAATGTTAAGTGTAAGGCGTGAGGAAGCATTGCCACATTAAACTGTTATTTCTACTCGATTTCCATCTGAATCAAGCACACAGCTTTCAAAATAGCCATCGCCGGTTGTTTGTGGCTCGCTTACAATTGTATATTCATCAGATCGTAGTTTTTCAGTAATTTCAACCACCTTTTCTTTGCTGCCAACTGATATAGCAATGTGAATAATTCCCTTATATTGTATATTTAGATCATTTAAATTATTAGGTATTGATGGCATTTGCATTAATTCAAGACGGGCACTGTTATCAAAAGATAGAAAGTATGACTCAAAATCATTTGACTCATTACGATATTTATTCCCTGCGATACAGTTAAAATATTTAGTATAAAATCTTTTTAAACGCTCAATATCCCCTGTCCAGATAGCAACATGTTCAATTCTCATAACCTACCTCCTTACATAATGCAATACATGATGATATTTCACTTAATCTGTAAAGACATGAGATAAAGGATAAGGATTTAACTCCAAGTCTTTAAAGAAAGATACTTCTAATGTTTACGGTTAACGCTGAATATCATCACCGTTATTCTGCAGATGATCCATTGGGTACTTGCTTTTCCGGTATAGCTAACACTGGGGTAATTTTATTTTTATAACCAATATCAAAAAGCATTCCTTCCGACCTCTCTCCAAAGATTTCTTTTATAGGAAGGTTAACTACAAATAAAGCTTGCTTACCTTGAATTTCTTTAGGATTTTCTCTTTCCTTTTTTATACCTGCAATAATCGTTCTCTTATGATCTCCGAAGTTGACCACTAATTTCATCAGACTATTGGACTTTGGAATATCCAACACTTCATCAATTTCTCCAACTCGAATATCAATTTTAGCAAAATCTTCGAAACTAATCTCATCTTTTATTGGTTTGAAAATAAATTTTTTCATGATACTTTCCTTTATATTTTATAAACTCTTGATACGGTTCGAATAGTAGTCATAAAAAGTTAAACATCTTACTATTGACCATAATCCCTGATATACTTGTCTGAAATAATCTTCAGGTCTGCATATGCTCCACGATAACGTTCAGGCAACATGGATGCCATGCGAGTCATGACTTGATCGGTCATCTCCTGATAAATGTCCTTGGTTATCTTCGTCTCACTTGCAAGTATAAAGGGTTCCCCAACAATAAAGGTGACGGGTGTTCGTTTTAATCTCTTTATATTATACCAAAAGTTTTCAGCTCCGTAATGCGCGACAATCAATATTGGAGCACGATTTTGCAAAGCAAGAAAAACTACTCCCTGTTGGCCTTTGGCCAACGCCCCGGTCTCACTTCTTGTTCCTTCCGGTGCAATGCATAGGATTTTTTTCTCTTTCAGAACTTTTGCCGCTTTTTTAAATGTGGAGATACCTGGATTTTCTCTATCAATAGGGATAGCTTCCCATTCTTTTGCCAGTATTCTTAGAAACCAATGGTCCTCGTTTTCTTTTTTTGAAATTCCACATACCTTGCGAGGAAGCAGAAGCGTGTATATGAGCGGGACTTCGAGAAAATTGATATGGTTAATCACAACAATCAAGGGTCCTTGACGAGGTACAGATTCCAGTTTTGCTCCCTCAACTTTACAAAATATTTTTAATAGCAGTTTAATGATAAAGGTGATAAATCTACCAGTTATGGTCATAGCAGGTTTCTTCTTGTAATTAGTTGAAGTGCCGATGGAATTATTTGAACCTTCAGAGCTGTGCCTGCAACACAGATAGTTTCTCCGTCAGCATGAACTGTCATACTTCCTGAAAGTGCTTTTAAAGAGAATTTTTCAGCAGAATCAGAAAAGGTAGCATGGTGTTTGCTTTGTTTCCCTTTCATATATAGCATCATAGCCTTGAGTAAAGAAATTCTCGTCCCTTGATGCGTTATGGTAAGATTAAGTAATCCATCACTCATATCTCCATCAGGAGCCATAAAGAAAGCTCCTCCCATCCGTTTTCCATTCATGATAGAAACCAGAGCCGGAGTAAGTATTTGCTGTCTATCTTTGTAAGATATTTCGACTGTTGGTGCTTCGGGGAGTACTATCAATGTTTTAATCGCGGCAATAATATATGATGCCGCTCCATGAAAATGCTTCATCTTTGCCGCCTCCAGCCCGATAATTGCATCATAGCCGATACCAACACCGTTTCCAAAGTA
>CAYTVM010000104.1:0-6186 GCA_964441685.1 uncultured Atribacterota bacterium
AAGTTTTTTTTAAAATATTTCAAAATTTTATTCTACTTCAATATCTTCAATGTATAAATCTTCGCCGGAAATTATGTCTATGTCCAGACTATGACATTTCGAACATTTAAAACCATCTTTTTTAATCTCGAAAATTTCGTTACATTTTCGGCATTTCCCTAGCAAGGGAGATAATATTATTTTCAAAGATGCTTTATCCGCAATGGTACCTTGTCTAAAATTATCAAAAGCAAACTCTAAAGCAGATTGGTTTACTCCAGCAAATTCTCCAACTTTTACTCTAATGAGAGTTATGGTATTAGCTTTACATTCTTTGGCTTTTTCTATAGCAATGGCTAATAAATTTTGAACGATCGAACCTTCGTGCATGTTTTTCTCCAAAATTTTAGATTGACCAATTGACCAATTTTGACAAAATAATTCGTAGGATAGGTATCTTACCTGTCTATTTCATACTATGAGCAACCACTATTTAACTAACTCTTTTTCTTATTACTCATTACACATTACTTATCACTGCATTTTCCTTTACACTAAACACCATACGCTCCAGCTAATATAGAATATACTCTAAAAATTTACGATTAGCTTTTAATAAAAAGAGGAAGTTATCCCTTCCTCTTTTTATTAAATAATTTATTGGTGCCGGGAGGGGGATTTGAACCCCCACAAGCAATAAGCTCACCAGCCCCTCAAGCTGGCGCGTCTACCTATTCCGCCATCCCGGCAATATCTTAATATAACTAATAATTAATAGTATGGACCTTCAATTCTTACTGACATATCCTTAAGCTTAAACCTCTCTCCTTATTATAAAGACCATCATTTTATTTTCTTGTCTTTTGAAAGATTAAACACTTCTTGGATTCCAGTAAATACACCTTCCTCGCAGGAAAATATTTCTGCAATTAACGTAGTATTCTCTAATCGAAGATACCCAATATCTCTTGAGTTTTTAGGAAATATATACTCGGTACTTAGCCCTTCTCTATTTCTTTATGGATAGCTGAAAATAATTTTCTATCTCACTACCCAAACTAATAAATTTATTTATACCTTTAAAAATTTTCCTTCTATTTAATTAAGCTAAGCAAAAGGGAAGATACCATGAAAAGTACTGCTACGACAGTGGTAAGTTTCATTAAAAAAGCTTCTTTACCTTTCTTCCCCCCATAATCAGCAGTTGTCCCTCCGCCAAATATACCTGAAGCTTTACTTGACTTTCTCGCCTGAAGTATCACTACCAGAATCAAAGCTATACTAATAACAATTTGAACCACCATTAAAGCTACTGGCATTTTTAACTCCTCTCGTAAAAATTAGATTAAAATAATCAAAGAAAAATGTATCTGAAATTCTCAAGTCTATTATCTTTATTTTATCAATAATTCAGTTTTTTATTTTAACACAATCATTCTTTAAGTTCAAGATAATATTTATATCTCGTGAATCGTATCTCACATTATAATGTAGAGCGTATAGCGTTTAGGATATTAGTTATCCGATTCGTCAGTTTACCAATTATAAGATATAAGATACAATATAGCACAGGTGCCTCGCCTGTTTAGAATGTCTTTGTGAGAACACGAAGTGAGCGTGGCAATCTCATCTAAAAATTATACACACTTTATAGTATTTCAGCTGCTTTTATTATTTGAGAAAAACTTAAAGCATGTAAACTTGCTCCTCCCACTAAAGCTCCATCAATATCGGATTCATTCATGAACTCAGCAATATTTTTCTGATTTACACTTCCTCCGTACAAGATTCTTATCCGTTCAGCTATTTTTTCTCCATATTTAGCGGAAAATAGTTTTCTAATAAATTTAATGATTAGATTGGCATCCTGCGGGCTACTAGATTTACCTGTACCAATGGCCCATATAGGTTCATAAGCAACAATCATTCTTACTGCTATAGTAGAATCTATTTTTGGAAATAGAGCCATAATCTCCTGTTCTATTATACTCTCAGTTTTACCATTTTCTCTTTCCTCTAAATTTTCGCCTACACACACAATAGGTATGAGATTTGCTAAAAAAGCAGCTTCAGTTTTTTTAGCTACTTCGTCTGAAGTCTCTTTAAAATATCCTCTTCTTTCAGAATGTCCCAATATAACATATTCACATCCTACATCTTTAAGCATCAGGGGAGATATTTCTCCAGTAAATGCCCCTTTTGTATCCCAATACATATTCTGAGCTCCCAGATGAATGTTTGTTCCATTAATTATCTCTTTTACTAGCCAAAGAGAAGTAAATGGTGGACAAACTACAATATCTGCTCCCTTGATTCCACGAACAAAATCTTTTAATTCTTTAACCAAAGATACTGATTCTACAATGTGTTTATTCATCTTCCAATTACCGGCAATTACTGGAATACGCATTCTTTTAACCCCCAATTAATTCGTTGTTCGTATCTTATATCTCATATCGCGTTAAAAAAATTATAATTCAAAATTCAAAATTTCACAATCTACAATCCGCCAATCTACCGAATATGAAAGTATAAAAGGTTTCCCTATTTTGTAGGGGCGGATTTACCCGCCCCGAAACGGGTTTGATGAATGAAACCCTTTGCTCTTTGTAAACCTGAAACTTGCAACCTGTCACTTGTCACTAATAGTTATTACTTATCACTATTTTTCTATCCGCTAAACGCTATACGCTCTACGCTATCTTTACGAGATACTATATTTATTTGCAAATATGTTTTATAAGATCCAAAATTCTGCAAGAATAAGCCCATTCATTATCATACCAGGCTATAATTTTAGCCAAATCACCATCTATTACCAGGGTAGACAATCCATCAACAATAGAAGAATAAGCATTGCCATTAAAATCTTTGGAAACTAAAGGTTCTTCAGTATAATCTAAAATTCCCTTTAAACTTGTCTGTGAGGCTGCCTTAAAAGTTTGATTAATTTCTTCCGGACTTGTTTTCTTTCTTAAGATCACTACTAAATCCACAACTGAAACATTGGGTGTAGGAACCCGAAAAGCCATACCTGTTAATTTTCCTTTTAATTCTGGAATTACTAAACTCGTTGCTTCTGCTGCTCCGGTAGTGGTTGGGATTATGGATAGTGCCGCTGCTCTAGCCCTTCTTAAGTCTTTATGTGGGAGGTCCATTAAATTCTGATCTGCAGTATAAGAATGTATAGTAGTCATAACCCCTTTCTCGATTCCAAATATATCGTTTAGAACCTTTGCAACTGGCGCAAGACAATTAGTTGTACAGGAAGCATTAGAAATTATATGATGTTTTTCTGGTGCATACCTACCCTCATTAACCCCCATTACGATAGTTATGTCCTCTCCTTTGGCAGGTGCAGATATAACCACTTTTTTAGCACCAGCAGTTAAATGTTTTGAAGCTCTTTCTCTATCTCTAAAAATTCCCGTAGATTCGATAACAACTTCTACCCCTAAATCTTTCCAGGGAAGATTAGCGGGATCCCTTTCGCTTAATACTTTTAATCTTCTCTCTCCAACCAAAATATCTTCATCTGCCAATGTTACTCCTGTTAATTTTCCATGGACAGAATCGTATTTTAGTAGATGGGCTAATGTTTTAGCATCGGTTATATCATTTACTGCTACAAAATCTATTTCTTTATCTTTTAACCCAGCTCTAAAAACATTCCTTCCAATCCTTCCGAATCCGTTAATTCCTACTTTTATTGTCATTTTTTTCTCCTTTTTTTATCTTATCTTCTATATAATATATTATAATACAGGATACTTTTTATCCTTGCTTTTGACTTCTAACTTCTTAACAAGGTACGAATTTAGCTCCTGACTCTTGAATTCTTTTTCACTAAATACTAGTTTACTAAATACTAAACCTTTTACGCAGATTAGAAGATGGTATCTTTAATATCTCTCGATACTTAGCAACTGTTCGCCGGGAAACATTTATACCTCCGTTTTCGCTCAATAAATCTGCTAACTTCTGATCGCTCCACGGTTTTAAACAATCCTCATGATTGATATATTCTTTTAATAATTTTTTTACTTTATCACTAGAAACAGTATCTCCGCTTTTCTTGTCCAATCCTTTGGAAAATAAAAATTTCATCTTAAGAAGCCCCCGGGGAGTTTGCACAATCTTGTTATGAATCGCTCTGGACACGGTAGATTCATGAATATTTAGTCTATCTGCTACCTCTCTTAACGTGAGAGGTTTTATAAATAAAATACCTTTATCTAAAAAATCTTTTTGACATTCTATTAAAGTTTCGGCAATACGATATATGGTTCTTTTTCTCTGCTCTATCCCTTTAATTAACCACTTAGCAGCATTTAGTTTTTCCTCAATATATTTTTTAGTATCTTTAGTTTTATAATCAGAAATACTCTCCTTTTTAATTAGTTTTCCTTCATCGTAAGGAGAAATATTATTACTTGTTTCTAAAATCTTTTTATAATGAATATTTACCTTTATCTGAGGCAGATAAATATCGTTTAAAATTACTCCATATCCTCCTCCTATTTTCCTCATTATTATCAGATCAGGTAGTATATATTTTACTGCCTTCAAGTCTCCCACTCTTCTACCAGGTTTAGGATCAAAAGATTTTTTAATTATATCGGCCAAAGATTGAACTTCAGAAATTGATATCTGTAAATCTTTAGCAATTTTTAAGTACGATTTCCGAGCTAAATTATTTAAATGGTTTTTTATTATCTTCTCTACTCGAATATCATTAATACTTAAATATTTTACTTGGAGCAATAAACATTCTTCTAAACTTCTTGCTCCCACTCCAGGTGGGTCAAAACTTTGAATCAAAGATAATATCTTTTCTATTTTATCTCTTTTTATATTTAAATCAAGAGAAACATCATCTAAGCTAATAGTTAAATAGCCATTATCGTCTATGTTTCCTATTAAATATTCACCAATCTTATAGTTTACATCCCCGCTTACTGCTGTACCTAATTGAACGAGTAGATAATCTTGCAAGGATTCTTTGTAATAAATAAAATTTTCGTACTTATTCTCTTTTCCTGCTACTGATGATCTATTTGACAAGAGTTGATATTCTTTTTCTTTAAGAGAACCTAACCAATTATCAAGGTTATCTTCTTCTCTTCTTTCATTTGATTCTTCGGTTTGGTTTAAAGCGTTTTCCTCTTGATTTGCTTTTTCTGTTATTGAACTTGTCTCTTGTATAACCTCTAATAAGGGATTATTTACTAATTCTTCATTGATTAAATCTTTTAGTTCAATTAAATTTAATTGTAATATTTTAATAGCTTGATACAATTGGGGAGTAAGAATTAATTTTTGTTTTTGTGTCAATGATAATTCAGGTTTCATCTTATAAACTCCGCTATTATTTTATATAGTGTATTGCTATATTTCATTATAATTTTTTCGGAAATAAAATCATTTAGCCTTTCTTAGAATAAAGAACAACTTGAGTACTAAGCCTTAAATCAAACTTCATTTAAACGATAACTAATAAACTTTTAGGATCAAAAATATGAGTCTTCTCCATATCCAATACTACTTCCATACTTTGTTCGACTTCTAGTTGGGTACGTGAATCCATTTTCCCCACCACAGAATTTTTTCCGATGATCAGATATATTAAAATCTCTGCCCCCAGGGGTTCAATCACTTCTGCTTTAGTATTGATAGTATTAAAAGCAGAAGGGGTAATTTTGGAAACAAATTGTTTATCATGAAGATCCTCGGGCCTAACTCCAAAAATCACTTCTTTCCCGGCATAATCTGCTATTTTAGAATAGAAAGCCTGGGGAGCCTTTACTTTAAAACTTTCAGCCTCGATAAAATACTCTTTATTTTCCTGTACAATTTTAGCATCTATAAAATTCATTGCCGGTGAACCAATAAAACCAGCCACAAATTTATTATTCGGTTTGTAATAAACTTCTAAAGGTGCACCTGATTGTTGCACCCGGCCATCATTCATGATAAATATTCTGCTAGCCATAGTCATTGCTTCTACCTGATCATGAGTTACATAAATGATAGTAGCCTCTAATCTACGGTGAAGTTTACTAATTTCCGCCCTCATGGCCACTCTTAACTTGGCATCCAAATTCGAAAGAGGTTCGTCAAATAAAAATACTTTTGGTTTTCTTACTATGGCCCTTCCTACTGCCACTCGCTGTCTCTGCCCACCGGAGAGCTGTTTAGGTTTTCTCT
>CAYTVM010000105.1:0-6153 GCA_964441685.1 uncultured Atribacterota bacterium
TCAGTTCCCCAAAGTTGCCTATTTTTGTAGTACATGATAATAGTGATGTGTGGGTATATCCCGAGTTATTCGATTTAGATGATAAAGGCAATCCTCAAAAAGTGTCAGGTGTACCACCAGACTATTTTAGCAAAACAGGACAACTTTGGGGTAACCCTCACTTCAATTTGGAGCAAACCTACACAAATAGATATTCAACCCCCCCCTCTTTTTTAGGATTGATCTTTCTTAAAATTTCAATCCATAAACTTCATAAATTTATAAAATAATCATGCAAGCTACTATTGACAAAGCTTAAAAACAATGTTAAAATTTTCCTGAATTTCACTCGTTAATACTTTAACGTTTTAAAGAGTGAAAATTATATCTTGAAGAAGACAAAAAGTTAAGGAAGAGGTTATGGTAGATGAATATTCCCAAAGGTTTAAATGATTTGTTGCCAGGAGAAGTTTTAAAAAGGAGATTATTAGAAAGTAGAATAAGCAAGATTTTTACCCAATGGGGTTATCAAGAGATCATTACTCCCACCTTTGAATTTTATGAAATACTGGCAAAGGGTGCAGGGTCAATGATGCAAAAAGAGATGATTAAGTTTTTTGACCGAGAAGGAAATATTATTGCCTTTCGCCCTGAGATGACTACTTCTATCGCCCGAGTAGCTTCGACTAAAATGCAACTGGAGCCAAAACCATCGAGATTATATTATATAGGGAATGTATTTAGGTATGATGATAAAGTGGGAAACCAAAGAGAGTTTTGCCAGGCAGGAGTAGAACTAATAGGGGTCAATAGCAAAGAGGCGGATGCAGAGGTCATTGCTTTAGCGGTGGAGAGTCTGAAGAATAGCGGGCTTAGGAAATTTTTTATAGACATAGGTCATATTAATTTATTTAATGGGATTATGCAATCGATAAAAGTGGAAGAAAAAAGAAAACAGGAAATAAAAGAAGCAATTTTAAATAAAAACTTTGTATTACTGGAAAAGATATTATATTTTTCCGATATTAAAGATGATGAAAAAGAATTTATTTTAAAAATGCCCACCTTAAGGGGGAAAGAAGAGGTATTAGAAGAGGTAGAGAAGATAATAAACAATGAATTATCGATATCTGCTTTAAAGGAGATAAAGGGGGTATATAATCTTTTAAGAAACTACGGATTGGAAGAATATATTTTAATCGATTTAGGGATTATTCGTGATTTTGATTATTATACAGGGATTATATTCGAAGGCTATACTGACTACTTAGGGTTTCCGGTCTGTGGCGGAGGGAGGTATGATAACCTGTGTTCAAAATTTGGAGAAAATATACCTTCTACCGGTTTTGCCATTGGATTAGAAAAATTGATAACGGCCTTAGAGAAAGAGGATATTCACTCACTAAATTTAGAAAGACCCGAGCAGTATTTGCTATATTATCAAAATAATGAAGACAATTTTAAAAAAGCCCTGGTGGTAGCCAAAAATTTGAGAAAAAAGGGACTGATTGTAGAGCTGGAAGCAGAAAAGAGAAGGTTTGCCGAGGTGTTAAAATATACTCGCTCTAAAGGAATAAAATATATATTGATGATAGATGATCATCGATTAAATAAAATCAAAAGAATTGAAGCAATATCGGAAAAAGAGGAAATCATAAATTATGAATAGAGAAAATGATACTGATTATTTAGTGATTGCTTTACCCAGCGGGAAATTATTTAAACCTTCTATCCAATTATTTGAGAGCATAGGGATCAATTTAAAAGGTGGTAAGGGAATAAGCAGGAAGCTAACATTTTTTGATCAGAGAGAAAAGATTAAATTTATTATTACCAGACCCAAGGATAACCCCACCTATGTTGAATGTGGAGCAGCAGATATCGGGATAGTGGGGGAGGATGTGTTATTAGAAGAAAAAAAAGATATTTATAGACTCTTGGATTTAAAGTTTGGAAAGTGCAAAATGGTCGTAGCTGCTTTAGAGGGAGGGAAGCAAGAAAAATATTATAAAAATAACGGACACCGTTTAAAAGTGGCTACTAAATATCCTCATATTGCAGGAGAATATTTTAATAAAAAAGGGATATATGTGGAATTAACAAAGCTTTATGGCTCTGTAGAGTTGGCCCCTCAGGTAGGTCTAGCAGATATGATTGTTGATATCGTCTCTACCGGACGTACCTTAGAGGAAAATAAACTTACCATCATTGATGAAATAATTCCTCTTAGCGCTCAACTTATCGTTAACCGAATTAGCTACAAGACTAAACACAAAAGAGTAATCGACCTTTCGCAGGACATTAAAAAATTTATATCTTTAGAATCAGATAAAATTGCAGAATGGTAAGGATATGGAGCATGTAGGGATAAATGGAATGATTGTCTAAAATAAATTTCTAAAAAACATCTGAAATATGGCAAAAGAAGGGATGGATGAAAAGTTGATAGAGACTATTTTATTAAACAGAAAAAATAAGGAACAAATAAAAGAAGCCTGCAGACATAAGTGTTCCGAAGATAGACTGGCAGAAGGCATTGAAGATAAGGTGAGAGAAATTATATTAAAAGTGAAAAATGAAGGAGACAATGCCCTTCTTGAGTATACAAAAAAGTATGATGGTGCAAGACTGAATCCTTCAGAAATATTGGTAGGTAAAGAGGAATGGGCTAAGATCAGTCAAGAAGTAAATGAGGATTTATTGGAAGTAATAAAAGAGGCGATAAAAAAGATAAAAAATTACCACCTGCATCAAAAAGAAAATTCCTGGTTTACTACAGAAGAAAAGGGTATTATTTTAGGGCAAGTAGTGAATCCCATTAAGAGAGTGGGTTTGTATGTTCCGGGAGGAACGGCTGCCTACCCTTCTTCTCTTATTATGGCAGCAGTACCAGCAATAATTGCAGGAGTTAAAGAGATTGTTATGGTCACGCCTCCTTCTTCTGATGGTAAAATAAATCCTTACTTATTATCTACCGCTAAAGAATTAAATATATCAGAGATTTATAAGATAGGAGGAGCTCAGGCCATCGCCGCTTTAGCCTATGGAACAGAAACTGTAAGGAAAGTAGATAAAATTGTAGGGCCCGGAAATATTTATGTTACTTTGGCTAAAAAGAATGTCTTTGGAGAGGTAGATATCGATATGCTGGCAGGACCAAGTGAGATCCTTATCTGGGCTGATGATAAAGCTAATCCCCGATATTTAGCCTGTGATTTATTTTCTCAAGCTGAGCACGATGTGGAAGCCTCGGCAATTTTAATTACTGTTTCTTCCATGATGGCTGATAAAGTGAGGAAAGAAATTGAGCAGAAGTTAAAGAATTCAAATAGAAAAGAAATCATTCAAGAGTCTTTAAGGAAAAAAGGGAAGCTCATTGTTGCCGAGGATGAAGGGATAATTTTAGATTTTATCAATGCTTTTGCACCTGAACATTTAGAATTACAGGTAGAAAACCCCTGGCAGAAATTGGGAGAAATAAAAAACGCCGGGGCAATATTTATAGGGGCTTATTCTCCGGAGCCTTTGGGGGATTATTGGGCAGGACCCAATCATATTCTTCCTACTTCCGGCGGAGCAAGATGTTTTTCACCCTTATCGGTAAAAGACTTTACCAAGAGGAGTAGTATTATTTTCTATGATAAAGAAAGATTAGGGCAAATCAGTGAAAAGATCGCGAGTTTTGCCAGGTTAGAAGGATTGGAAGCTCATGCCCGTTCTATAGAGATAAGAAATTTAGAATAAAGAAAGAGTGGATTAATTCATGTTCATTTCAGAAAAATTAAATTTTAATTATTTATTTAGCGAAGATAATATTTTGAATAAAAAGATTTTGGATAAAATTTCTCAGGTAGATACTCTGATCTTTGATATTGATGGTGTGCTAATAGACGTGCGGGATTCTTTTATGAAAGCTATATGCCAAACAGTTCAATTTTATTTTAAAGAGATATTGGGATTTCAAGGTTCCCAAAATTTAATAAACCCGAAAGAAACTGAGTATTTTAAAACAGCCGGAGGCTTTAATAATGATTGGGATTTAACTTCAGCCGTCGTTCTGTTTTACCTGATGAAAGCCAGAGAAAATAATTTAAAGGATGTCGATGAACTTAGAAGCATAAAACCGGATATAAAAACCCTTGCCACTAAGATGTTATCACCCGGAGGAGGTTTAACCAAAGTAATAGATTTAATCAAGAAAGATGGGCAAGTAAAAGAAGGGATATTGAGTCTGTGGGATCAAGATTTAATTACCAAAATATTTCAGGAGATTTATGCCGGAGAAGAATATTGTTATATTATTTACGGATTTCATCCTTCATTAGTTAAGTTAGAAGGCTTAATAAAACAGGAAAGGATCATTATAGATAAAAATAAAAAAAATTTCTTAGAAAAATTTTCTCTCGGCATTTTAACTGGCAGAAATGAAAGAGAGGCCAGGGTAGCCTTGGAAAGATTGGGCTGGGATGAGATTATTTCTAAAAAAAGGATAGTGACAGCTGATGATGGGGTGGCAAAACCTCATCCTCAGGGGTTAAAAAAGATAGCTGAAAGTTTGGAAACTAAATGGGGTATCTACATTGGGGATACTTGGGATGATCTTCTTACTGTAAAAAATAACAACAAAGAAGAGGGAGTAACAAAGTTTTTATCGGCAATCGTTTTAGGAGAGGAATTTGATTTACGAGGCAAGTCAGCAAAGTTCTATCTTAATGCAGGAGCGGATTTATTAAGCCGAGATGTTAATTCTATCTTATATCAGTTAGAAAGAGTTAAAAATAATGGACAATAGTGGAAAGGGAGGTGTCGATAATCTTGAAGGAAATAAAAGGTGAATATAAAAGAAAAAGTTTGGAGA
Source organism: uncultured Atribacterota bacterium (assembly GCA_964441685.1). GTDB lineage: Bacteria > Atribacterota > Phoenicimicrobiia > Phoenicimicrobiales > Phoenicimicrobiaceae > Sediminicultor. The sequence goes on from CAYTVM010000105.1 coordinate 4,838, forward strand.
CCGAAATAGAAGTGAAGGTGGATTTAAACGGCAAGGGAATAAATAATTTACAAACAGAAATTTATTTTTTAAATCATATGCTTTCCCTATTTTCACGGCATGGTTTTTTTGACCTGGAAGTGAAAGCTCGGGGGGATCTTGAAGTGGATTATCATCATACTGTAGAGGATATAGGAATCTGTCTGGGGGAGGCCATTAAGAATGCCCTACAAGATAAGAAAGGGATAAGGAGATATGGATTTACTATTTTACCCATGGATGAGTCATTGGTTCAGGTAGCTGTAGATTTAAGTGGGAGAGGACAATTAACCTATAAAGTCCAATTTGAGCAGGAAAGAGTAGGTTCTTTTGAAGTGAATCTGGTAGAGGAGTTTTTTAGAGCCCTATCTTATCATGCCGGAATGAATCTGCATATTCATTTACTTTATGGGAAAAACTCTCATCATATCATCGAGGCGATATTCAAGGCTTTTGGACGAGTCTTAGATGAGGCAACCAGAAGAGATGACCGCTTAGATGATGTATTATCTACTAAAGGGATGATTGATTAATAAGGTAAGGAGAATAATGAGAATGATAGTCATCGTAGATTACGGGATGGGAAATTTAAAGAGTGTACAAAATGCCTTTGCTAAAATTGGATATAAAACGGTAATAACTGATAACCCAAATCTGATTAAGGAAGCTGATGCTATCGTTCTTCCCGGAGTAGGCGCTTTTAGAGATGCTATTAAACTTTTAAAAGACAAAAAAATAGATCACGAATTAATCGATGCTATAAAGGCAGGAAAACCTTTCCTGGGTATCTGTTTGGGGATGCAACTATTGTTTAGTTTTAGTGAAGAAGGCGGGCTTTTTGACGGGTTGAATATTATACCAGGCAGAGTGAAAAAGTTTCCTGCTTCGGTAAAATGTCCTCACCTGGGATGGAATAAAATAAAACTTACCCATCATGATAATCATCATATAAATCCTATCTTTAAAGATGTTCGGGATGAATCTTATTTTTATTTTGTTCATTCTTACTATTGTGAAGTGGACAATCCAAGGATAATATATTCTACAACTGATTATGGCTTTTTCTTCACCTCTTCCATTTGGGAAGACAATTTATACGGCGTCCAATTTCATCCCGAAAAGAGCAGTGAGCAAGGTTTAAAAATATTAAAGAATTTTGGAGAATTAAGTTAAATGTTAATTATTCCGGCTATAGATATTAAAGAAGGCAAGTGTGTTCGTCTTAGAGAAGGCCAATTTTCTGCTAGGGAAATATTTTCTGATGACCCAATAAAGGTAGCAGTAAAGTGGGCTCATAA
>CAYTVM010000106.1:0-4807 GCA_964441685.1 uncultured Atribacterota bacterium
GGCAGCCTACGTAAGGATTGATAACGTATGGATAAACCTTCGATATAGATAGAATCGTTTTGGGTTGTATCTCTTTTATGATCATATTATTATAAAATATGTGTCCTCAGCGCTGCCTCTAAAGCTAAAGGCATTGAAAAGAAAGCACATCGATTATTTTTCTGCAATAACGAGCATTTCAAAGTCTTCCGTGGTCAATTGATCTTTCCGGGAGTAGGCTCCCAGTTTAGCACCAAAAATATCTATTTTTTTATACCCAAGAGTTTTCAAAATCCAGCTTATTTCGCTGGGCACATAATAACGTTCGTTAGATTCTAATTCTTTTTTATTCCCCGAATCGTCTTCGAATACAGTAGTATTGTAATCACGAAATGTCATCAAATCAAAGGTATTACTCTTATAGATCGCATGGCCTTCTCCGCTATCTGATTCATAAAATTTCTCGACAGAATGATAGAGTGGAAACAATCCATTTAGCGTGGTAAATATTAATTTACCTGAATTTTTTAATGCCCTTGTCACATTTTTAAGAATTTCGAAATTCATTTCATCAGTCTCCATCAAAGGGAAAGCGCCTTCACAAAGCATTATCGCGGCATCAAATTCACCGTCAAAAGGAAGCTTGCGGGCATCATATTGCTGAAAATCAATTTTCAGTTTAAGCTGTTTTGCTTTCTCCTTTGCTCTGGTAAGCTGAGATTCCGACAAATCAATTCCTGTAACTCTATAGCCTCGTTTCGATAACTCAATCGAATGCCTTCCCGTTCCACATCCGACATCAATGATTCTTGTATTTTTATCATAATTTAACTCTTGTTCAATAAAGTCGCATTCCCCAAGCGTTCCTTGAACAAAACATTCCTGATCATATTTCTGCGCATAATTTTCAAATAATGACTCATACCACTGCTTCATTATCTTCTCCTCTCATTCGCCAAATCTACAATTGTCTACAATTACAATTGCACCGTTTAAGTTCACATCGACTAAACTGACCCGATTCTAATATTCAAACTGTCCCCTGTTTATGAGAAAGAAACCTCTATATTATGTAACAAACCAATTCATCGATGGGCTTACGTTTTTTTATTCCTGGAATATCTGCCGGATAGCCTATCGGTGTAAAAGCAATGGGTTCCATATCTTGAGGAAGATCAAGGAATTTCCGTGCTGCATCCGGATCAAAAGCACCTACCCAACAAGTGCCAAGCCCCAGATCTGTTGCAGAAAGAATAACATGATCCATGACAATAGCCGAATCCACATCAACATAATTCCTTCCATCCCGGCGAACCCAATTTCCTTCCAGGATCCCGCATATTCCTATGACATAAGGAGCCTGAACAAACCATTCCTGATGGTATATCTTTTTTAATTCATCTTTAAAATCGGCAGTTTTGATGACAAAAAGTCTGAAACTTTGTCTATTGGCTGCTGTCGGAGCCAGTCTTGCTGCCTCTAAAACCTTGTCGATTATATTGGATGGTACATCATCCGGTCTATAGGCTCGTACGCTATATCTTTGTTCGATCAATTCCTGAAATTCCATAACCTATTACCCCTTCTCTACTGATTTTACTTTTGGATATAGGACAATACTTCTTTGCATTATATCTATAATAATAATTATTATCCATACATCAATCAAATTTCACGATATTTTTTATCTCTCATAAATTCTACTTAAATTTAATCTACTATCATCCCCATTTTTTTCTTATGAAAAACAGAGGCTCCTCTTGATTTAAGAACTCTTATCAGATTTTCCCAGCAGGAAACCTAAGAGAACTCTCAGCTTATTGGGATAGACAAAAAAAGCCGGTACTTTCTTGATATAATCTTGATATGAAGGTCCAAATCGTACAAGAAGTTCTTTCTCTTCAACAAAATGGATATGAATGTAGAAAGCTAGAAAATAAACCAGGAAAAAAATAACCGAATATAAGGTAAGAGTAGAAAACATTCCAGCTAAACCCAGCAACAAAGCACCTGCATACATTGGATGCCGTATTACGGAGTAAATTTCGTGATTTTGCATCTTGCTTTCTTCAGGAAAATAGAGATACAGCACGGTCATGTAATCAAATCCAAACGTTTGAAGAGACCGAATCATCATCGCAATAGCAAAAAACGAGAAAAAAACTGAGAGGGTTATTTTAATCCAAAATACGATAAACCCCAAAGAAGAAAAATATTCTTCAAACGGAATTGTAAGAAATTTAAGCGGTGAATGTATCCAGAATGATGAGGAAAATGACCAATAATGAATAAACAAATTGACCGATAAAGAAAGCAAGCAAGATACCCCGGCAAACCCCGCCAGAAAGATATGCTGATAAGAAAGCGCACCATATTTAGCTTTTAGCCGATCTTTCCAAAACCACATCTGGTAGACTAAAACTAATCCTACAATACAAATTATTACCTCTCCAATTATTGGAGAAAGAGAAAGTAAAATAGGATTTATACCTCTATATACAATCATGCCCGGCAGTGAATCAAATCTTATAATGAGCAAAATACTAAGCAATAAGATGAAAAACGCATACAAAGGTAATAGAAATATCTTTTTTCCTGATAATATTGGATTCTTCTCTTGAAACTTATCAAGTCCTTTGATTTTTAAAGTCTTTTTCTTCATTTTATTTTACCGAATAAAATCCCTTCCGTTCTTTTGGTTCTTTCTCTATATAATCAAAAAGCTGGTTGGTCATCAAGGGGTCATTTTGATCAATTCCACAATGTATCTTTGCACTGGAGTAGGCCCATAGGCATGGTTTCTCAACCAGATTCGCTCTTACCGGATTTCTTTTCTATGTAGCGAGCATAGGCTATCATATGCTGTTCATCCAGGACACAGGAGAAGAAAAGATTTTGGAAGAGACGACCACTCACCTTCATTTTTTTATTATAATACTTTAGAATACTTCATATTGGTATATTTAAATGCTTTTTCTAAGGAATCTTCTCTTTGAGGGATCACCATAAAATGAACATGATTAGACATAAGACAGTAAGCTAATATAATCTGGTGATAGCGCTTACTTTCCTCTTTGAGAAGCGGAAGGTATTTATTTCGGCAGTATCATCAGAAAATATCTTTTGTTGATAATTCCCTCTTTGGGTGATATGGTGCGGATACACCCCGCCACAACGATTCGTGCTATTCTTGGCATGTATCCATTATATGGCTTGAAAGAAGTGATTTCAATATAAATAGCTGTCTGTCCCTATTATTTCCCTTGCAATGTTCGTAAGCTTTGCCCTTATTGAAGCAGTTTTATTTTTAACTTCTTTTTCCATATTTATTCCTCTATCGACTTTTAAATCATAGCATTCAGCCAGGTTTGCAGTAGTGGCTTGATTCGACAAATTTTAGCATATTCAAGCAGTTTTTCCAGATTACGATCCTTACGCTTGAGATATTCAGAAAGTCCTTCCTTGGCTATATCAAGGCCCAGCTTGTTACGATATCGAAAACAATCGCATATCGTTTTTTCCTGACCATAGATACGAATTTCATGACCTTTAATATTTATCTTGTTAATACCTGCTTCAAATTGTTTCTTTGAAAAATGATAAAATTCAACAGGCGGGTAATGAATTTTAGGCTCTCTTGAACCCCGACAGATAGCCATAGCTATAACCGAAGGATTAAAAGTAGTCAGTTCATAATAAGACAAAGCCGAAAGAAGACATATCACCCCTTCCGGAACAGCATAAGCAAGATCAATAAAACCTTGATTGGAAATTAGAGGAATATTGGTAAGTCGATAAAGGCCTCTTTTTACTCTTATTATCTGTCCTGTATCTCTAGCCCTTTTTTTATCACGAGTATGGATTCCTACTGCCAGAATATCTTTTGTTCTGGCAAAATCGTTATGTGCTTTAAAAACCTTATAGATTCTTTCATCTTTCTTTTTCATGGAAACTCCTCTGGACGTAACTGTATACATATTATAATAAATGTAAACACTTTTGTCCAGTTTTTATTTTTTATCATCCTCCCAAGGTAAATAGGGGCAAACACCTATTTATCAGCTTTTTTCTTAGGTCTTCCTTTCGGCTTTAACTTAAAAAGCCTCTTAATCTGCCCCTCAAGTCTTTCTACAAAATCATTGGGTCCAAGGAGTCGGCCTGTTCTGGTCCTTTCTCTGGGCACAGGTTATCACACAGGAGAAGAAACGATTCTGAAAGAGATGACCGCTTAGCGAAACACTCTATTGGGCCTTTATTATATTCAAAAATCAAATGATATGGTATAATGCAAAACAAGTTTATGGATCGCAAAAAGCTACAACCATTTTAAGAAAAACGGAGGAAATGATTTATGATGCATCAGTTATACCAGGATTCGGTAAAAATTTTATTAAGAAAGGAGGGAAAGATAGAACACTAACTCTATAAACCCTCCAAAACGTATTCTAAATAAAATTTTTGGAGGAAAAATGAATTATATAAATATAAAAAAATATGGATTAGATGAACGTTTCGAGCAGGAAGCCACCTTGTACGAAGGGATGTTTCTGGCCAGGGTTTCCGAACAACATCGTGATTTGTATAAAGTGATCGGTGAACAAGGAGAGCTTCTGGCAAGCGTTTCCGGAAAACTGCTTTATGCAGCGGACGGCACGATGGATTTTCCGGCTGTCGGCGATTGGGTGATGGTGGATAGAATAGACGGGAATGCCGGGAAAGCAATTATTCACCAGATATTACGGCGCAAAAGCGTTTTTAGGCGAAAGGCAGCAGGCACATCTAATACAACACAAATTGTGGCGGCAAATATTGATCTGGTTTTTATCTG
>CAYTVM010000106.1:4907-6126 GCA_964441685.1 uncultured Atribacterota bacterium
GAAGGCAAAACCATTGCCTTTATCGGTTCTTCGGGAGTCGGCAAGTCAACGCTGATTAATCGCCTGATGGGGCAGGATGTCCTTGCCACCAAAGAAATCCGCGAAGATGACGACAGAGGAAGACACGCCACGACACACCGCCAGCTTCTTCTCTTATCGAACGGCGGCATAGTCATCGATACGCCTGGTATGCGGGAATTACAGCTTTATGCCGGCAATCTTCCAAAGGCATTTGAAGATATAGCGGAACTGGCCGCAAAGTGCAAGTACAAGGATTGCTCCCACACAACAGAACCAAATTGCGCAGTAAGAGGAGCCATCAAAGCAGGAGAGCTGTCGGAAAAACGTCTCGAGAATTATTTAAAGCTGCAAAGAGAAATAGTGTACGAAGGACTAAACTCCCGCCAATTGGAACAGGAAAAAATCAATAGAATGTTCGGGAGTAAGAAAAAAATGAAACAGGCCATGAAACAGGCAAAAAATAAAAATCATAGGTAAAGACCTATTTTTTATGGATATTTTTATTCGTCGGGGTCAAGCTGCACAAGCTCACAAAATGTAAAACGAAAATGTGAACTTATGCAGCCTGACCCCGATATCCTTCGTGATCCATTGAATACCTTTTTGGATTCTGTGATCTGTTAGATAACCCAAACGAATGAAACTATAAACCATATTCCCGGTTAAGCAGGGGATGACATCACTATGCCTGCCACCCCCAATCCTGGCATTTCCACAAATGGAAAATCCTGAGCTTATTTTATCCTGGGAATGATTCAAAAGAAATTCGCAGGCTTTTTCTATTCGAATATCATCATTTTTATTCACACCAAGCGCTGCCAGTATCAATATCTGCCATACTGTTCCCTTATACTTATTGGTATAAAATTTATCTGCCTCTTCCCAGTAGCCCTCTTCTTTCTGTTTTGCAAGAATTTTAGGAACAATTCCTTTTTGTAGAACTTCCTGCTTTGCTCGAATTACTTCCGGGCAATCTCCGGGCTTGTCTAATAGATCAACCATTGTAAAGTACTTGACGGAAGGATTATCCTCTTCCAATAACCATAGAAGCTGATTTTTCTTAAGGTAGGATTCCCAGCTATTCATATTCTTACCCCTTTCTTTAATTTCCTATCTTCTGCTAGGTTCTCTGGTAATCTCTTTGCTGACTGCGATACAGACGTATAGTTCATTAAAAAGATCTAGCAATTTTATTTAA
>CAYTVM010000107.1:0-6094 GCA_964441685.1 uncultured Atribacterota bacterium
TAACGATATTTCTTATTTTTATTTTAGCGGCCATGGTGCTCTGGTGGGAAATACTTCTTATATTTGCCCTGCTGACATTACGTCTTTTGCTAATTCAGCCATCAGTGTAGACGAATTAGAAAGTGCTTTAAGTGCAATACCCGGTACCAAAGTAGTCTTTCTTGATTCCTGTTATTCCGGCGGGTTTATCGGAAAGTCAATAGACGAAACAACAACTTCTAAAGAAAAATTAGAATCTTTTAATGATGAAGTTATTAACATCTTCTCGCAAACCCAATCCAAAGGACTACTTACCACCAATCAATATAAAGTTCTGACTTCTTGCCATTACTATCAAGAATGTTGGGAAATAAAACCAGGAGAAGACGACCCTTTTGGGGTATTCACCATGGCTTTGTGTGAAGGTTGTGGGTATTATGGCAGTTACCCGGCGGATACCAATCTGGATACTAGAGTCAGTTTACAGGAAGCGTATCTCTATGTGAAAGGTTGGGTTTTTTCTTATAAGATTTATCAGGACGTTCAGATTTATCCTAACTATTCTACCTTTACAATAGTGGAAAATTAAAATAGTCGTTAGTTGCAAATAGCATAGCGTAGAGCGGTTAGCGTTTAGCGTATAGTTTTAGATTAATAAGCTGCTTGTCCTAATTCCTAATCAAATTAAAAACTTACATCGAAAAGCGCAAAACCATCATTTAAAACTCAAAACTTTTTCGTATAAAGTATTGTTTTTTTAATGTATGGGGCATCTCTATTCGCCCTTTGTTTTTCATTAGTTTTATTAACGGGTTCGATTCATCGAACCCGTACATTTATATAGACAGGCGAGACGCCTGCCCTACTTTGTGCGTGATATATCATCGCGTATTCATTCCTGTACCATGGCTTTCTTCATGCGATTCGCAATACAAATTTAGAATCTTGTATTCTATCTTTTCCCTTCTTCACTATATACTAAATACTATAAACTAAATACTTATTTTATTGTACCCAGGCTGATACTGTAGCATCTTCTTTAACTTGCAGGAACATTTCAGTACCCTCTTCGATTTTTACATTTTTACCTGGTACCATAGCCCCAAAAACTAATCCCACGGGACTGCTCAAGATGATTAATCCTAAAATTCCTACCCCTACTGCTATATATACTCTCTTATTTTCTTCTTCTGCTTTTTCTCCTAATATTAAACCAAGAGAAGTGCCATCTAAAGCGGAAACCAATTTAAATTCTAATTCTAACTTTCCTGATCGAGATAAAAGGGTAGCTTTCTTAGCTTTAGTTATTTCACCTAATCCTTTAGAATTAGCGGGGATAATCAATTTATTTTCTAAAAATACATTTTCTCTTATTTGAAAATCAAATATTTCGCCTGTTTTATTATTTTTAGAATTTAAGGTACTTAAAAAACGAATTGGTACTAGAGTTCCCGCAGGAATTAGTACATTTTCAACTTGCGGTTTACCCTCTTTAAAGCAAACACTAAAAATACTTTCTGCTCTCATGGCTATAAAATCATCCGATGTTTTACCAAATAGTACATTTTCTAAATTTTCTATTTTAACAATTAAGGGTTCAGAAGTATTTTTTTCTTCTAACATCCACTGTGAAGCATTGATTTTAAAAATTACGGAAGGTTCTTCCGGAGTTCCTGATATGATAAATTCTTTTAGCTGTTTTGCCCTACTGGTAATAGTTCCGGGAAGAGTTCGACCTACTAATTCTTTTTCTAAACATTCCACCCGCTCAATCAGAGGTTTTTCCGAGATTGTTCCGTAAATGGCTATCTCTACCTGCGATAAATCTTCTAATAAATTCGCCTGAGAGGTCTCTGCCGCCCAGGAAAATTGAGCTAAAACTGAAGTGCAAATAAAAACAATTATTAAGAAAAGAGAAGATAATCTTTTAAATATCATTTAAGAACACCTGCCTTTTAAAATAGTCGTTAGTCGTTAGTGAATAGTCGTTAGTATTAAATTCAGGTTTTCAGTTGATAGTTTTCGGTTTACAGTTTAAAAAGATAGAAAATATAAGATAATAAATTTTAATTCTCTCCCTCCAGGGGGAGAGAAAAGAAACTTGAAACTCGTAACTTGCTACTCATAAGCAATAACTTAAAACTATTAACTGGATAACTAATATCCTATCAGCTATATAATTCTGGCTTCTTTTCTTCCTGACTATATACTAAATACTATATACTAAATACTGTTTTATTATAATATGATTCTCTCATTTCCGCAAATATTTTGCAAAAAAAATAACCCCCGGAAAAATTCCGGGGGTTATTTTTTCGTATCTTACTAAATTAGCTAATCAGATTAGAATTCGATATCAATTCCGGCATAAACAGAGGTATTGTTATCATTAATTATCCATTCATCACTATCGCTCCAATCATTGATATCCGCATCCCAATCATTCATTTCTACACCGACATACAAATCAGTATGGTCAGCCAAGGCATACTGCAATTGGGCTTCTGCACTAAAGAGCGGTAATCCAAGCGCATCAGCAATCAATCGTCCTTCAACCACTACATCAATGGGGTCATTTTCAAAGCTGTAAATTGCGTTAAGCATTGCTGTATAATCAGGTACTGCAGTAAGAAGGGTATACTCAGCATGAGCGTTAAAGACGAATTCGTCGGTATCGCCCAGAACTAGATTCAGGTATTCTCCTTCAAGGTCAAGTGATCCATCAAATATACTAAACTCTGCAGAAATATAAGCTACTTCTTCCGGATGATCTACATCAATATTGGTAAAATCAAGTTGAGCTCCAACATAATGATCGGTAGTTGCGGCCATGAGAGAGTCCATAGTCATTCCCCAATAAGGACTAGCAGCAATTTTCACTTCATCCGGATCATTATCGGTTAAGACGAATCCAAGTCCAACTTCTACACCAAGTTCATCAGCATCAAAGTCAGAGTTGGTGGGAACGAATCCGGGTTGGAGATAATGAACTGTAGCATACGCAGTAATATCATCATCATCACCAAAAGTACCATCTAACTTAGCAGCACCACCAAAAGCAAATGTGGTCATATCGGTAAAGACACCGGCTTCTAAAGCCAAACCCACTTGATCATTACTATCTTCACCGGTCAGGTCGAAGGCAAGATTGGCACCAGCTACAATAGCATCACCAGCTAAAACATCGTAAGAAACTGTAGCTCCAAGTTCTACATCATCTTTATCGCCAAGCGTAAAGGCAGCATTCAAAACGTAGAAGTCATCGACATTCATGAAGGTAGTCCAGGTACCATTAGCAGCATCTTCGCCCCAGTTCCACTGTGCCCAGGCACCATAAAAATCTTCATTGGTATCATAGTCATAAATCAAGCCAAGTCCGATAGTAGCAGGTTCTACATCACCGATCCACAGGCTTAAATCTTCACCGTAATGCTTTAACCAGAAACTCCAGCTATCAACGTCAAGGTTAACATTTTCACTCAGTATATTTTCAAATTCCATTTCTATCCCAAAAGTAGTGGTATCATTGATCTCGGCTTCAAAACCAATCTCGGATTGATCGGTGAGGGTAGCAACTCCCACTGTTGGGTATATAACCTTTCTATATTCGACATTGATATCACCAGTAATTTTAACCGGGTCAAAGAATCTTTCATGTTTGGCAACGGTTCCTTCTAAGGCAGCAATCGCTTCAGAGTTGGCACCTACAGCAGCCTCTAAATCGGCTACGGTTACGCCTAAGCTGGCTAATTCGTCAGCAAATTCAATAGCTAGTTTCTCTAATATTGCTACATCTTCAGCAGAGGCAAAGTCCATGCCTTCAACATAGGCCATCACTCGAGCTGTTGCTTCGGCAAATTCGTAACGAGTCAACGTTCTATTGCCACCAAAAGTACCGTCAGGATAACCTATAACAATACCCTTTGCGGCTAAGCTTTGGACTGCATCATAAGCCCAGTGATTTAAAGGAACATCTACAAAAGGATTCGCCATTGCCGTAAGTGCAAAAGCAAAAACTAACACTAATACTAATACTAATTTTTTCATTTTTTTCTCCTTGGTTTTTTTATATTTCCAGTCAGTTTTATTTTAAGGAGAATCTATTAATTGAGTATCCAAAGTTCCCTCGCTAATATTTTCTCTTTATTATATTACCAACTGGTTTTTATATCATCTTTATTTCAATTAAAGCAGGTCCAAGATTTTTTTTCACCTCCTTTCTCCCTACTTTAATCAACATGAGATGATATACTTGTATATCATTTTTTCATGTAATACCAGTATTGCATCTATATACTACATCGTTATTTGAAAAACCTTCTTTTTTTTGAAAATAATTTAAAAAATTTTCAATATTTTCCCAGATTCATATTTTTTAAGATGCTGATTATACAGGTAATCGTTTATAATATTATATTTTTATTGTTTCTATTATAATTGTTAATGTATGATAATGTCAAATAAATTTGTATCTATTTGGATAATTCAATGACCCGATTGGTCAATTTGCCCAATTAAAATACAAAACTGGTTTTCGGTTTACAGTTTTCAGTTCACTGTAAGCATGGTTTTTTAAACTTGTAACTCGCGTAACTTAATACTTGTCACCTATTACTCATCACTTATTACTGCATTCTTAACCGATAAACTAAGTAATTAATATTAGTCCAAAGTTAAAGGGTTCAGCGAAGAAACAGGTGTGGCTTCCATCCTCACTCTTAAAGGGCCTGTCGTCCAAGTATCATAAATTGAGACTGCTGTCACTTTCATCTTTTTGCCTGATTCTACAATAGTCCTAATTGTATTATATAAATTAATTGCAGATACAGTTCCTACAAAACTCGTTTTGGGATCAGGAATGATCCCATCTTGCACGGCAATAATATTAACTTTTCTTAAAAGAAAAAAAAGTTGTTTTTCCACTTCACTATAAACTTCTGAACTTTCAATTTCCTCGGAAATAATTTCCTCATCTAATTTAAAGAGTAATTTGTTCTCTAAGAGGTTAAAATGGGCTACCACAGGTTCTCCTTTAATTACGTTTATAGAAGATAAAAGTCTAACTATCATCACTTTATCGCTATCGTATATCCTTTGGGTTATACTTTCAAATTCTTCCTGGGAAATAAATAATGCCTGATTGGTTCTCTCATCTATTTTAGCTCCCATAGTTAATACTCTATTAGAAGCTTCGTTGAGAAATCTGATCAGTTCTTCCTTTATCTCTTCAACCGGTCTTTGTCCTTGAATAATAGCCAAAGCTATCTGCTCATCCGACTCAAAAATAACTTCTCCTTCTCTAACCCAGGCAATGCCAGAGTAAAGGGCTTTTATAGTGGCATTTAATTCTTCTACTTCCTTACTTAATGTATCTTTTTCTTCTATTAATCCCTCTCTAATTTTTGATAATTCTTCCAATTGACTTGTTTTGTTTTTTATATCTTCAGATAATTTCTGATATTTCTCCTCCGTTTCTTGTAATTGAGTCGTTTTTTCCTTTAGATCTTCTTTGCTAGAGGATAATTGCATATTTCTTAACTCTACTTCCCGCGATAAATTGGAAAGCTTTTCCTTCAACTCTTCCATTCCAAATAGGGCGGTTCTAACATCATTGGAGGAGACGGCAAGCATGGTTACTGTAATGAGGGCAATTAAAATACCGCTAATTATAGTAATAAATATTGCAGTATAATGGGGACGTAATCCAAAGATGGTTACCCTTTTTTTACCTATTTTAAGGCCTATCCAGTCACCAACAAAGGCAATTAATCCGCTGATTACGATAAGGGTGAATATTAAAATAAAACTGTACATTTTTTAAATTCTCCAATTTACCAATTGGCCGAATGGCCAATTCTCCAATTCACCGATTCTCCAATTAAATTAGTTAGCCAGTTACCCGGTGTATTGGTTACCCGGTCTTCCGGTCTACCTGTTTACCAAGTTAATATAGTAAGCAATACACCACTATTTCTTAAAAACTGATAACAGAAAACCAAAAACTTATCAATTGCATGTTTCTATACGCTATACGCTAATTCTAGAGATTAAACCTTTCCCCCAGATAGATTTTTCGGGTAATTTCACAATTAGCTACCTTTTGGGGAGTTCCTGA
>CAYTVM010000108.1:0-5997 GCA_964441685.1 uncultured Atribacterota bacterium
ATATTTTTCCAGGCCACTTATTATAGGAATATCGTTAATCCATAATTCAGCCCCCAAGTTGTTTTTAGTTAGCATTTCGCTTAAATGTCCGATTAAGCCAAAACCAGTGATATCGGTTAGAGCGTGGATGGATAACTCTAATAGTACTTTGGAAAGCTGATTTAACTTGGTCATCCAAAAAATAGCTTCTTTTACGACTGTTGGATCGGCCATACTGCTTTTAAGGGTAGTAGATAATATTCCCGTACCTAAAGGTTTGGTTAGTATCAGTAAATCTCCTTCCTGAGTCGTATCATTATAAATAATATTCTGAGGATGAATTAATCCCACAACAGCTAATCCATACTTTGGTTCTTTATCTTTTATGGTATGTCCGCCTGCCAGGATTGCGCTGGCTTCCGCGATTTTTTCTGCTCCTCCTTTTAAAATAAGCTCTAGATCATCTAATCTATCTTCTGGAAAGGCAACTATATTTAAAGCCATAAGAGGGTTTCCTCCCATAGCAAAAATATCACTCAGGGCATTGGCCGCCGCAATTTGTCCAAAAGTATAAGGATCATCAACTATTGGCGTAATGACATCCAGGGTAAAAATTAGAGCCTGATCTTCGCTTAATCGATAAACTGCTGCATCTTCATATTTTTCGAACCCGGCCAATAGATTATTATCTTTTAAAACATTAATTTTCTTTAAGATCTCACCGAGATCTTTAGGATTCAATTTGGCTGCTCATCCGGCAGCAGAAACCATTTGGGTTAATTTCCTTTTGTCTGCCAAACCTCTTCTGTCTCCTTTCTGATCGATTAATTAGCCAAGTTTAGTTTTTAATATTCTAACATTTTCTTTGCGTTGAGTAATTTTTTCCTCATCCATCTTATTGAGCAGAGGAATAATATATTTTCGGCTGATCCCTAATAATTCCCGAACCTGCGAAATAGAAATAGAATCATTTATTTTTAAAAAATCTATTAATTTATTTTTCATAATATCATAATTTTTGCTTTCAAGTAAAATACCATCATTTAATTTGATAATTTCTCCTTCTTGAATTAAAAAATCTATTATTTCTTTGCCCCCGGCAATTTGGGAAATAAGTGTTTTTTCGCTAGGAGGATTAATAGGATCGTCTTTTAGGATTTTTAATATTTTAGAAATTAATAAATTTTGCTGTGAAGAAATTTCAGGTTTGTGGGAGAGTAAGAATATTATTCCCTTTTCCAAGTCTATTTTATCCGTACTAATCAGAGTATCTACTAAATAATTAAATATTTTAGGTTTTAAATAATAAAAATAACTCTGAAATTTATTGATAGGGAAACCAGTTTGCAAAGGGTGAAATTTGTATTCCTGGTCTAACCTGTTTATCAATTTTGTTTTTTGCTCTTCCCAGTAGTTTTTGTCAATCAGCCAGAAATGAGTAGCGATTATTTCATCTTTTTTTTCCAATGATTTAACTACGTCCTTAATTTCAGAATCAGCATAATTGCTATTAGTTAAGAGATTATCTTTTTTAATAAAATTGACTTTTTTCAGCTCAGTTAAAATCAATTCACATAGGTCAAGCTTTACTCTTTTTTGTAAAAGATTAATGATATTTTTGTCCTTAAAATGATGCTTGTGGGCTAAAGGGTCAACAATCAATCCCCCGCCAATGGTTTGAGGAGGGCTGGGTATTCTTAAGATAAAGCGGTCTCCCAAATAAGTTGCCAGTGATTCTTTGAAGTGAAGTTGAGCAAATCCTGTATCACCGGGTTTTAAGCGGTCCTTTTGGTTTAGAATTATTTTAGCCAAAATCTCTTTAGTTCCGGTGAAAAAATCCAATTCTAATCTATTGGTTAAAGAATATTTTTTAAGCTGGGGAAGAAGTTGTATCCAAACATCTATATTCCTACTGGCTTTAATCTGCTTGGTTCCAAAGACAATGTCTCCTCTGTGCAGTTCATTTTTTTCCATTCCAACTAAATTGAGGGCTACTCTACTTCCCGGAAAGGCTTTTTCAACTTTTTCTTTGTAAGTTTGTAAGCTTCTAAGGCGAACTTTTTTATAAGAAGGAAAAATAATTGCTTCCATACCCTGGTGGAGGATTCCTCCTATTAGGGTACCGGTGATTACTGTTCCGCTTCCTTTAATATTAAAGACCCTATCAATGTATAACCTTGGTTTTTCTATATCTCTTTTCGGTTTCATCCGGGAGATTAGATCCTGAATAGCTAATTTTATCTGATCAATTCCTATATTTTTTATCGTACTGACTTTTACTATTGGTGCATTTAAGAAAATGGAGTTTTTTAGTCTTTCTTTGATCTGGTTTTCTACGAAATTTAATCTAGTCTGGTCTACCAGATCGATTTTGGTTATGGCGATGATACCATATTTTATATCCAGTAAATCTACAATTTGGAAATGTTCTTCGGTCTGGGGCATCCAGCCCTCATTGGCATCAACCACTAAAATGACGGCATCGATTCCGGTTGCCCCTGCTATCATATTCTTTATCAGGTTTTCGTGTCCGGGAACATCGACTATTCCGACTTTTTCCCCGGAAGGAAGTTTTAACCAGGCAAATCCCAGGTCAATAGTCATACCTCTTTCTTTTTCTTCAGGTAAACGATCAGTATCTATAGAAGTAAGGGCATAGATTAAAGCTGTTTTGCCATGGTCAATATGGCCGGCTGTACCGAAAACAAACATAAAAACCTCTTTTATTTCATTTTGAAATAGACTGATTTAATAATTTTTATTACTAAATTGTCAAAAGAAGGGTCAATACAACGGGGATCTAAAATAAAATATTCTTTTTCTTTTCGTCCCAGTAGAGGAGGGCTGTATAAACGCAATTCTTTTGAGAAAAGTTCCACCGGACAGGGAGGTTTTATCATGACTAATATGGTTTGCAAAGCCTGTCCGGGCAAAGAACCTCCGCCTATAGCAGTCTCTCCTTCTTTGGTAAATACAGGGATATCTTCTTTTTTTAGTTTTTGGCAGATATTCTGACTGCGAGTAGTAATTTTTTCTAAAGAGCTGGAAATCATTCTCCAAATAGGAATTTTGGTGATAGCTTCACCTCTTAGATAAGATAATAAAATTTCCTGAAGTATAGCAAAAGTGATTTTATCCACCCTGAGTGTTCGAAATAGGGGATGTTGCGAAATTTTCTTCAGATAAATCTCTTTTCCGCAAATAACCCCTCCCTGAGGACCTCCCAAGAGTTTATCTGTGCTAAAACAAACAATATCAGCACCGGTTCTAATACTTTCTTGAACAGTTGGTTCGTGTTTTAATCCAAAATTCTCAGTATTTAAAAATGTTCCACTGCCTAAGTCCACGATTACCGGTAAATTATATTTTTTTCCTAATTTTTTAAGTTCCTTAATTTCAGTTTGATGGACAAAACCGTTCATATTAAAATTACTTTGATGGACTTGCAATATTAAGGCAGTATTATCATTAATTGCTTTTTCATAATCATCAATAAAGGTCTGGTTAGTAGTACCTATTTCTCGAAGATAAGCTCCGCTTTGTTCTAATATCTCCGGAATGCGGAATCCTCCTCCGATTTGAACTAATTCTCCCCTGGAGACAATGACTTCTTTGTTTTTTGCCAGCGTGTTTAGTATCAGGAAGATTGCTCCGGCATTATTATTCACTACTAAACTATTTTCTGCATTGCTAAGAGTACACAGTAATTTTTCAACGATTTTTCCTCTTTTTCCTCTATTACCTTCAGCAAGGTCATATTCCAAATTAGCATAACCTTGCAAAGAGGCTTGAACTGCCGCAAATATTTCTTTACCAAGAGGTGCTCTCCCCAAATTAGTATGGAGAATTACTCCACTGCCGTTTATTACTCCTTGTAAGAAAGATAGATTTTCTTTTTCGAAATATTCTTTAATTTTATTTATCCTTTCTTTTAATGAGTAGAGGTGGCCACTTTTATATGCATTTTTTTTCTCTTCAGAGATCACTTTTCTTACCGTTTGGGTAAGTATTTTTTGAGAGTATTTTAGTATTAAAGGATGTAAATTTTTATTTTGTAGGATTATCTCTACGCTGGGAATCTTTGATAGCAATAAGTTTAAGTTCTTGTTATCTGCATCTTTATTATTTTTCAATGAGTAAGATTATCTCCTTTTATAGTTTTTGAAGATAGAAAATAATAGCGGGAGGGGTAGGAATCGAACCCACCGCAGCAATTAAAATTAATTACCGCCCACGGATTTGAAGTCCGCAAGGCCCACCAGAGCCTATCCGCTCCCTTCTTGTTTTATTATAAAGTGAAATGTAAAACTTTACAAGTATATAAAATAAGGACCTATTCCATTTTTTTTTGATTAGTTGTAAAAATTATGATATATTTTTGTTATGCTGCGAATTATGCGAATTAAAAGAATAATAGGCATTAGATCTTACAGTATATAATTTAGAGGGGTAACAATAAACAGAACATATTTTTTAACCAAGAAGATAGACGGTTATATCTTAAATGACAAAGAAAAATATAGTATAGAATGTGTTTATACTGTTCATGCCCATTGTCTAATAAATAACTTGTCCATCTTCTAATCATTCTCCAACATAATTATTCTCTGGTAAGAACTATGCAGAAATTAAACTTTAGATTTACCCAGCATATCAATAAGAAATATAAAAGGACAGTCAGATTATGGTGGGTAGATTTTATTCTGCTTAGCGGATAAGGAATCGCATCTTTGGCCTGTAATATGGTATTTGGATATGTCCCGGTGTATTTTCCCCCATTTATTTTAAAAGAAAGGAAAATAAAATGAACATGAAAATAGGATTATATAATCTGGTTTCAGAAGTTCATAATGAAGGATATGTTAATCAGACCTTGAAGAGCTTTATCACTGAAATTGAAGAAAAATTAGGTGAAAAGTTTGAAAATATAAACTTAGAAGACTTTAATCAAGATTATTTCCCTCTTATTTTTATAAAATCCGGCGGGTTGGAAGGGAAATTCAAGCAGATTTTTCAGCAGATCAAGAAACCTTACTTGCTTTTATCCAGTGGCTTACATAATTCTTTAGCCGCTTCTTTAGAGATTGCTTCTTTTTTAAAACAAAAAGGAAAAAAGGTGGAAATAATCCATGGAAATATTGATTACATCGCTACAAGAATAAAAGAGCTAAGAAAAATTTTCCAGGTAAAAAACAGATTGATTTCCTCTAAATTGGGAGTGATTGGCCAACCTTCTGATTGGCTCATTGCCAGCGAAGTAGATTATAAGATAGTAAAAGATACTTTAGGAATTTCATTAATAAATGTTCAAATGGATGAACTGGTGAGGGAAATAGATCAAAATCACAATTTTGCCCATCCTAAATTAAAAGATATTAGAGAAAAAGGATTTAATAAAAAATTAATTGACGGAGCACTGCAAATTTACAGCGGGTTTAAAGCTATTGTAAACAAATACAAACTTGACGGTATTACGGTAAGATGTTTTGACCTGCTGGAAATTTATAAAAATACAGGATGTCTTGGCATATCATTATTAAATGATGAAGGAATTGTTGCCGGATGTGAGGGTGATATCCCCGCTCTTATATCTATGGTTATTCTCCATTATTTAACTGATGAGCCTGTTTTTATGGCTAATCCCTCCAGTATAGATCTCAACAAGAACGAAATAATTTTAGCTCACTGTACCTTGCCACTAAATATGCCTGATGAATTTTATTTAAAAACTCACTTCGAATCAGGTTTGGGAGTGGGCATAAAGGGAATCATCGAGGAAGGGGAAGCCACTATCTTTAAGCTCTCCGGAGATGGAAAAAATTATTTTGTATCCGGTGGAGAGATTATAGAAAATTTAAATAAGGAAAGTCTATGTCGTACTCAGATAAGATTAAAAATGAATGAGGATGTAAAATATTTTTTACAAAATTCTATCGCTAATCATCATCTGATTTGCAAAGGAGATTATAGTGGTTTAGTGAGAGAATTCTTTAAATGGTAAAATAAAAATAAATAGTA
>CAYTVM010000109.1:0-5976 GCA_964441685.1 uncultured Atribacterota bacterium
TATAAATAAATTTTACTACTTCTTCTTTTATACTGTTGACCATATCTTGAAACATGTTATTTGCTTCAAAATGATACTCCATCAATGGGTCTTTCTGTCCGTAAGCTCTAAGCCCTATACCCTGTTTTAATTCATCTAAACGTCGAAGATTATCTTTCCATTCACGATCTACTACCCGGAGCACAATCATCGTCTCAATTTGTCTCATCAAGGGTGGTGTAAATTCTTTTTCCCGTAATTCATATATATTAAAGGCTTCTTCTATTAGAATATCTTTCAATTTAGCAAGAGATAACTTAGGAATTTCTTCCTGGGGAATACTCAATGAAATAGCGAAAATTTGGTTAACATGATCTTTAAGTCCTGACCAATCCCATTCTTCCGGATATATTTCTTTATTAGTGTAGCTTTGCAATATATCTTCAATTGTATCTTTTACCATCTCTAAAATATGTTCTTTAACATCTTTACTTTCTAAAACCATTCTCCGTTGCTCATAGATTACCTTCCTTTGATATTCCATTTCATTATCAAAATCTAAAAGCTGTTTTCTTATCTCAAAATTTCTTCCCTCTACTTTTTTCTGAGCACTCTCTATTGATCTGGTAACTAAAGGATGTTCGATGGGAATATTCTCCTCCATGCCTAATTTTTCCATAATTCCCGATATTCTATCAGAACCAAAAAGCCGCATGAGATCATCTTCCAAAGAAAGGAAAAAGCGAGAAGAGCCAGGATCACCCTGTCTTCCTGATCTACCCCTTAATTGATTATCAATACGCCTGCTTTCATGTCTCTCGGTTCCTATTACATGCAAACCTCCTAATTTAGCCACTCCTTCACCCAATACAATATCAGTTCCTCGTCCAGCCATATTGGTGGAAATAGTTACATTCCTACCTTGACCTGCTTGGGTTATTATCTCTGCTTCTCTTTCGTGATTTTTTGCATTCAGGACGTTATGTTCAATATTTTCTTTCTTTAATAATTTACTCAATATTTCTGACTTATCGATTGATACTGTCCCTACCAAAATAGATCTCCCCATCTTGTGAACTTCAACTATCTCTTTAATAACTGATCTAAACTTTTCTCTTTCAGTCCTATAGATAACATCTGTATAATTATTCCTGATTAATTTTTTATTGGGAGGAATTACCACGACCGGTAGGTTGTAGATATGGATAAATTCCTCTTCTTCAGTCTTAGCTGTACCTGTCATACCACTAAGTTTTTTGTATAATCTAAAATAATTCTGGAAAGTTATAGTAGCCAGAGTTTGATTTTCACCAGCAATCACTACTCCCTCTTTTGCCTCAATAGCCTGGTGAAGACCATCACTATATCGTCTCCCAAACATTAACCTTCCAGTAAATTCATCTACGATAATCACTTCTCCATCTTTTACTATATAATCAACATCTCTTTTAAATAATCTTTGTGCCTTTAGGGCTTGGATAATATGATGTTGGACATTTATGTTTTTTTCATCATATAGATTATTTATCTGTAACAACCCTTCGATCCGGGTAACTCCTTCTTCGGTTATAGTGATCGTCTTTTCTTTTTCATATACTTTATAATCTACTTCGTCCTGTAATCGAGTAGCAATTCTGTTTGTCTGCTGGTATATTTTTGATGATTCCTCGGAAGGACCAGAAATAATTAAAGGAGTCCTGGCTTCATCAATTAAAATACTGTCTACTTCGTCAACAATAGCAAAATGATAACCTCTTTGAACCACATCTTCCAGACGAACTGCCATATTATCTCTTAAATAATCAAAACCAAATTCATTATTAGTCCCATAGGTTATATCTGCTTCATAAGCTTTCTTCCGTTCATCTATTCTCATATCATGTTGGATTAAACCTACTTTTAATCCTAAGAACTCATAAATTTCACCCATCCAATATCTATCTCGTTTAGCCAGATAATCATTCACAGTGACAATATGCACACTATTACCGTTCAAAGCATTTAAATAAGCCGGCATTGTAGCTACCAAAGTTTTACCTTCTCCGGTGGCCATCTCGGCTATATTGCCCTGGTATAAAACAATTCCTCCTATAAGTTGAACATCAAAAGGTCTCATTCCGGTAACTCGTCGAGCTACTTCCCGAACGACCGCAAAAACTTCAGGAAGAATATCGTCTAGAGTTTCACCTTTAGTTAATCTCTCTCTAAATTCAGTAGTTTTACTTTTTAATTTCTCATCATTCAATTTTGAAATATTTGGCTCATAACTGTTTATCTTTTCTACAATTGGTTGCATTTTTTTTAATTCTCTTTCGTTGAGATCACCAAATATCTTTTTAGTCCAATCAAACATAATTTATAAATTCCTTTTTTATTCAATAATTTATATTTTAACTTTTAGTTTTACTTTATAACTATTATTAGTTATTTTGCCATTTAATCAGTTGGTTGGGTTTAATTCACTCATTGGCAGGACAAGAGTCTCTTCTGTCAATAAACTCATTGACTAACAGATAACCAATTCGCTATAAAATTAAAATTATCCGCTTTCCACTCTATCTCTTCCCTTTTCACTTTATATTATATACTCGATAATCAATACTAATTAGGTTTCTAGATTCATTTCTTTTTTCAACATTGCATTTTGAATTAAGCTGAACACTCCATAAAACATTAAAAAATCCCCTGCGCTTACTACTGAAGGGTCAGGAAATGGGGAAGATAAGGGGAAAATATCGGCTAAAAATGCAAATAAGGTTTTTTCAGTAATCAGAGTATGTGTAACATAAATCCCTTCTTTTAATGCGAGGGCAAAATCATTTAATTCTGCCTTATATAAACTGTTCAACAATACCGGCATATGCCCGCCATTTACCACGATAACTATAAAATTAAGCATTATTCCAGCGGCAATAATCTTCATTCCTTTTAATTTTAAATTAGACCAGACTGCCGATAGGAGCACAATATAAGAAAATATTATCATAAAAGAACTGTAATCACTAATAAACTTTACTTTTTTTGATCCTAAAAAGATTAATCCAGCTTGGATTAAACAGGCTAATACTATTAATTCTATTCTCTTTAGCGAAATCTGACTCAAACTGCTTAATTGACCATTACGAAACAGTCCTATTATAATAGAAATAACTACTATATAAACATATAACATTTATTTTTCTTTTCCTCTATCAAGAATTGAAATACAGGCTTTAATTACTTCGGGGTCAAATTGTTTGCCACATTGATCTTTTAATTCTTTGAGTATTTCATCCATATTTAACTTTTTTCGGTACGGACGGTCAGATCCCATCGCATCATAGGCATCGGCTACAGCAATTATTCGAGCCAAGATAGGTATATCTTTATTTTTTAATCCCTCCGGATAACCTTTGCCATCATACTTTTCATGATGATAATAAATCGCCTCATAGGAATTTTTTAAAAAATCTACCGGCTCAATAATCTTAGCCCCCATAATTGTATGTTCTTTTATTTTATTATATTCTTCGCTAGTTAGGCTGCTTTTCTTCCCTAAAATACTATCCGCTATACCAATCTTTCCTATATCATGAAGTAAGGCGGTGTATTCTATCATCTCAATATCCCGTCCGGATAAATTCAATTCTTGGGCTAGGGCTACAGACATTTCCGCCACTCTTTCTGAATGACCCTTGGTATAAGGGTCTTTGGCATCGATAGCCGCCGCTAAAGCGCGAATGGTATCTAAATACATTTTACGCATTTTGGTATATAATTCAAAAGAACGTCGGGCCAATAATAAAGGTAGAAAGAATAATAAAATCCCTATAATTCCAACATCTACATAGACGATAGCCATAAGAAAACCCATAGGGGCCTCTGCTATATAGCTGGGTATTGTCTCTTTGATATTTATTCTCCAAACTGTAGTTATCTTAGAATCTTGGGCAAAAGAAATAACGATAGTAACTAAGATTGAGTTAACAAGACAATAAGTTAAAGCACATAAAGCCGCAGGAAAAGCAAATTTAAAGAAATTTTGAAAACCAATAATTCCACCGGTGTATTGATAAACAAGACCTGCAACCCCAGCTGATAATGCGTATTCGGCAGTATTAAATATTATTTTATACCAGGATTTTTTTTCCTCCATTATTTCCGCTATCAACGCACCCAAAGCAGTTATTAACATGGCTAGGGCCGGCCCATAGACTAAAATCAGTACTAAATCAATAGGAAAACCGATACTTATACCACCTCCGGTAGGTAAATCAACAGGAATAAATTCGGCAAAGGTAGATATGGCAAGAAAAAAAATAAGTACCAACCATATATTAGATAATGATGGTAAAGAAGGTATTAAATATATAAAAAGAGCAATAGCTGATGCTGTTATTACTCCGATATAAATTTTTAATTTTAAAGGCAAATTATATTACCTCCTTTGAGCATAAATAAATTAGGCCGGTGGCCCTCTATTATTCTATATTATCTCCAGTGATATTTAGCGCCACCGGCTAATAATAAAGCCATGACACTAATTAACAGGCTAAGTAATTTTGCCTTATTAATTTTCATTTTTTAGCACCTCCACGGTTTCTATTTGTTTTTCAACATTCAAAACCGCTTCGCTTCGCTCACTGATATTGCTACATCTTTTATTATATTATTAATTCCAAATAAGGGCCTCACCGACCTAAACTCTATTTAATTTTCTTTAATTAAAACTCTACGGTTAGTGGCTTTAAGGATTGCTTTTACTACTGCTTTATTGAAATCATCTTTCATCACCGTAGAACCTACTAAATTTTCCTTTCTTTTTGAATCGATTAGATTGATAGAAACTACTATTATTTCTTTGCTATCTAACTCAATTTTTTTTATTGCATCTACTTGAAAGAAAACTGAGCCTTCTAAATAGAAACTTATCGCTTCTAGGGCAGCTTTCGCCACTAAATATTCCCGATTTTCATCCCAATTTTTTCCAGATACTTTACCTTCATACATTTTTCCGTTATTTTCTAATTTTACACAAACTTCAAACTGATTACCCATCGTTTCCGTTTTAATATCAGAAAATTTAATTCTTAGAGAAGATTCTAATTCTTCTCCCTTAATTTGCTCATCACTTATTTCATTATCCTTTACTTGGGCTATACTAATTTTTCTATAATCTACTTGAATATTATATTTGGCTAATAAAAATGATTCAATATCCCGGGTAATTCTTTTAGGGTTAGAAGAATCTTTAGTAATTATATGAATCTCTTTTATGTCTCCATCCTCGGATAATACTATTTTCGCAAAAAGAATATCGTTTAGATCTTTTAACGATTTTTCTATATCCTCTACTTCGTAATTAAAGCGTCGGGGAATTATAAAATTACGAAATGTATTTAATTTATTTTTCTCCATAAATTCCTCCTTAAAATTCCGGTTCAATTAGCCCGAAATTCCCGTCTTTTCTTTTATACAAAACATTCACTTTATTTGTATTATCATTAGCAAATACAAAAAAATTATGTCCTAATAAATCCATTTGCATTGCCGCTTCTTCTACTGACATCGGTTTAATAGCAAATCTTTTAGTCTTTACAATTTTAGGAATCCTATCTAACTCGCCATCTTCATCATTAACCCCTTTGCTGGCTAATTCCTTTTTCTCTGTGTCTGGGTAAGGCTTCTGAAAATATTTTTCTTTATACTTCTGTATCTGTCTTTCTAATTTATCTACTACCTTATCTATGGAAGCATACATATCATCTGTTTCTTCCTCTGCTCTTATTAAAGCTCTACTTGCCTGCAAGGTTGCTTCAACAATCTGCCTATTTTTCTCTACACTTAAAGTGACTATTACTTCTAAGATATGATCAAAATGTCTCTCGATCTTGCGTAACTTTTTTTCAATATAATTACGCATCGCATCTGTCACTTCAATATGTTTTCCCTTGAAAGTAATTTTCATATCTTTTTCCTCCTTAGTAATAGTATATTTTCTTAATATATATATATTCT
>CAYTVM010000110.1:0-5956 GCA_964441685.1 uncultured Atribacterota bacterium
ATCTCGGTACAGCCAGCAATGATTGCTTCTGCTCCTTTATCGATTAGTTTTTGAGCAATTTTTAAAATATTTCTTTTGACCTCTTCAGATAAATTCCCTGCCTTAACTGCATAGATTGCTTTCATAACTGCGTCCTTATCCTTCTTATCAGGATAGAAAACCTCAATATTAAATTTTTTAAAGTGCTGATGATAAATTTCCGTTTTATAAGTCCCAATGGAAGCCAACAAACCCACTTTTTGTATTTGGGGAATTCTTTGCTGGATATCTTTGGCAGTCTCTTCTATCATATCTAGTACTGGTATATTAACACTTTCTTGAATTGAAGAAAGGAAATAATGGGCAGTATTGCAGGGGATAATTATAAAGTCGGCTCCGGCTTTTTCTAAATTTCTTGCAGTCTCCTGTAAAGCCGGAAGAGGGTCTTTTCCTTTTCCTAAGATAGCCGCAGTCCGATCCGGTATCTTAGGATTATTATCAATAATGATTCTTAAATGTTCCTGGTCTTTTTCTGCAGGGGTAAATTTAATTATCTTATAAAATAAGTCGATGGTAGCTTCAGGCCCCATCCCACCTAAAATTCCGATAATCTTTTCTGGCATTTCTGATTTTACTTCCTTTTTACCAGATTATATAGGTTTACTCTTATTTTAAAAACCAATTTATTATACTACAAAAATAGATAAAATCCTTCTTTTTTCTAAAATATTATTTTTTTTTAGTTATCCTCTAAAGTATTTTTTTATCAACTGCAAAACAGTTTACTTAATTAAGATAAACAATATTTGTATATAATATTTCTAAATATTATAAAGACCTCTAAATAATATAATAATCTAATTGTTTAAATATTCCTGTGCCTTATAACTATTATATTATAAGCTTTTCTTCAAATAGATTAACTTTATTTTTTATAAAATTAAATAATTTTCTTGATAATATATTTAGTATACGTTATAGTTATAATAGTATAATTATAAAAAAATAATGTTGGTATAAACAGAATGGATAAAAATCATACAACAAGTGAAAAAGTTTTAATTACCTTAAGACAAATAATAAGAGCGATAGACATTCAATCAAAATATTTATATAAGTGCTATGGTCTAAGCGGACCTCAACTCATTATTTTACGAGAACTCTCCGGTGTACCAGAAATTTCTATCGGTCACTTAGCTAAAGAAATAAGCTTGAGTCAGGCAACTGTTACCGATATCCTGGATCGCTTGGAAGATAAAGAATTTATTATTAAACAAAGAGGTAATGATGACAAAAGAAGAGTATTTATAAAAATCACCGAAAAAGGAAAAATAGCCATGGCCATTGGGACAAAACCTTCTCTTTTAAACGAAAATTTTACTCAAAAGTTCGATAAACTGGAAGACTGGGAACAAACCCTTATTCTTTCTTCGATTCAAAGAATTGCTTCTATGATGGAAGCTGAAAAATTAGCAAAAAAAGATATTCAAAAAAAGCTGGAAAAATTCAAAGTAGATAAAATATAAGAGGGAGGGAGAATAAAACAAAATGGAAATTTCTTTTATGGAATTCTTTGGCTATTACCAGGGAATAATTTTAAAAGAATTACTAAGGCACTTAGAAATTATTGCCATTAGTGTTCCTATATCCATAATTGTAAGCATACCATTAGGATTTTATATTTCCTCCCGGCCCAAGTTGGCCAAGTTTGTTATTTATATTACCAGTATTTTAATGACTATACCCAGTCTGGCTTTATTTGGTTTTATGGTTATTTTATTAGCACCATTTAATTTGGGATTAGGGATGGTCCCGGCAATTATTGCTATAGCTTTATATTCGCTTCTTCCTATTACCCGAAATACATATATAGCCCTCAATCAAGTGCCCGAAGGGATGATCGAGGCAGCCAAAGGGATGGGCCTGTCTAGTAAACAAATTTTATGGAAAATAAAAATTCCTTTATCAATACCAGTAATTATGGCTGGTATTCGTAACGCTATTGTATTGGGTGTCAGTGTTGCTACCTTTGCTTCTCTGGTAGCTGCCGGGGGCTTAGGTTATTTTATCTTCGCTGGAATTGGTCGTTCTAACCTAAAAATGGTATTAGTTGGAGCCATCTTGGTTTCCATATTAGGAATAAGTGTAAATTATTTTTTGCTGATGGTAGAAGATTGGATTACCCCGAAAGGTTTAAAAATTAAAAGATAAAAGAAAAGGAGAATCCTGCTATGATTGAATTAATTAATGTAACCAAAAAATTTGAAAAAAAAATAGCAGTTAATAATCTTAGTTTAAATATTGAAAAAGGGAAACTAACTATGCTGATTGGTCCTTCCGGTTGCGGAAAAACTACAACTATGAGAATGATTAACCGACTGACACAATACAATAAAGGAGATATTAAACTAAACGGGGTTTCGATCAATGAAATAAACCCAGTAAAATTAAGAAGAAGTATCGGATATGCAATTCAAGAAATAGGTCTTTTCCCCCACTTCACTGTTTACGATAATATTGCTACTGTGCCACGTTTACTAAAATGGGATGAAAAGAAAATTAGAAAAAGGGTAGAAGAATTATTGGATATAGTAACCCTGGATTTTAATTATGCCTATAAATATCCCCTACAGCTTTCCGGAGGAGAAAGACAAAGGGTTGGTCTGGCCAGGTGCTTAGGTGCTGATCCGGAAGTCTTGCTAATGGATGAACCGTTTGGAGCCATCGATCCAATAAATCGCTTAAGATTACAAGACTTATTTCTGGAAATCCAGGAAGAAATTAAAAAGACCATTGTTTTCGTAACTCATGATATCAACGAAGCTATCAAATTAGGAGATAAAATTGCTATTATGAAAGATGGCAGTTTAATCCAATATGATGATGCAGCCGAGATACTGGCTAACCCTGCAAATAAATTTGTGGAAAATTTGCTGGGGCAAGACCGAAGCATCAAAGCTCTTTCCCTAAAAAAAACAAAGGACTTTATTCTTAAAGATAATTTGATTACTGTCTCTAATGAAGAGACAGAGAGAGAGATCACTAAAAAGCTCCAGGAAAAGAAAACAAAAATTGCTTTTGTTCTGGATAAAAATAATAAACTTATAGGCCGTTATTGGCTGGAGAAATCTAAAAAACATGAACAAGCAGAAATTAATTTTGATGATAACCCCATTTTTACAGAAAGAAATAATACTTTAAACGAAACCCTTTCTACCATGTTGGAAAGTGGTGAAAAATTATTGCCTGTAGTTAACCAAAAAAAAATATTTATGGGGATTATTAAATTAAACAATATATTTGAAGAAGTTAACAAATAAAAACATAATAACTGGAGACAAACATGATATTCCTTAATTATTTTTTTGATAATTATAATAAAATTCTTAGATTATCATACCAACATTTCTGTCTTTTTATTATATCAATTATTATAGCAATAATTATAGGAGTAACCTTGAGCATAATAGCTACAGAAGAAGGAAGAGAAAAGATTGGAAAAGTAATTGTTTCTATTACTGGGGCTGCCCAGGCAGTCCCGTCTATTGCCGTTGTTGCTTTAGTATTTATTTATGTGGGTATTGGTGCTGTACCAGCAATTATTTCTTTAATCGTTTATAGTCTGGTACCTATTGTCTTTAATGCTACTTCGGGGATTCTGAGTGTTCCCAAAAATATAATAGAAGCAGGTAAAGGCATGGGATTTACCCGTAACCAGATTTTGTGGAAAATAAAGATTCCCATTGCTACACCGGTTATTATAGGAGGTATCCGCAGTGCAGCTACTATTATTATTGGAACTGCTGTTGTTGCCTCGGTCATAGGAGGAGGTGGACTTGGAGACCTAATTTTTATCGGGTTAAAACTTAATAAACCCGAAGCCCTTTTTGCGGGCGCATTTTGTTCGGCTTTAATGGCTATTATTGTAGATGCAATTTTAGCCCGAGTTGAAAAATCAATAACCCCAAAAGGGCTAAAAGCAAGAAAATAAAAAACTAAAAGGAGAAAAGAAATGAAAAAATTTATAATTTTACTTGTCGTGGTTTTTTTACTATTTGGCACTATTGCCACTTTTGCTCTAGCAGAGAAAAATATTACAGTTGGGGCTAAAAACTTTACCGAACAATATGTCTTAGGAAATATAATGTCAATTTTATTAGAAAACAGTGGGTTTGAAGTAAACGAGAAATTTGGAACCGGAAGTGCAATCGCCCGAGAAGGATTGGTATCCGGACAGACTGATCTATATGCAGAATATACCGGAACTGCTTCTTTGGTCTACTTAAAACATGAAGAAGTAATTACCGATCCAGTCGAACTATATAATATAGTAAAAAAAGAAGATTTTGAAAAGAATGGCATTGTATGGTTAGACCGTTCCAACATTAATAATACCTATGCGATAGCTCTTACCAAAGAACAGGTAGCAGAAATTGGTAATACTTTATCTGATCTTGCTAAATACGTTAATCAACATCATGATCTTATCTGGGGGATTGATCATGAATTCGCTGAAAGGCCGGATGGTTTACCCGGATTGGCTGAACATTATGGCATGAATATTGATAAAAAAAATATTAAAACAATGGATGCAGGCTTAACTTATGAAGCATTAAATCGGGGGCAAACTGATATTACCATGGTATTTGCAACTGACGGAAAAATTAAAAAATATGGCCTCCAAGTTTTAAAAGATGACAAACAATTCTTCCCGGTATACAACATCTGTGTCAATGTAAAAGAAGAAGTCTTGAATAAATATCCGGAAATCAGGGAAATTTTAAAAGCAGTTTCTGAACTGGATGATGAAACTATGACAGAATTAAATTATCAAGTTGACGCGACAGGGCTACCGGCAAAATTAGTCGCTAAAAATTTCTTAAGAGAAAAAGGGTATATAGAATAATCAAATTTCTGATTTTCTAAACTAAAATTTAAAGTTAAAACACTTCCCGGAAAATCCGGGAAGTGTTTTTATAAAAATAATTTCGAATAAAGATTTTATGGAAGAAAAAAAGAAATACCCTCTTGTCCGAAATAAAGAAGAGTTTTACTATTTTCGTATATTTATCAAATATTTTGGAGATGGAAAAGTAATTCAGACTGTAGAACAATGGAATTATACTTAATAAGTATGATAAAATTAATTTGATATATTACTAATCCCAAAGGGGGTATTATAAGATGAAAATTGGGATAATCTCTGATACGCATGATAATTTGCCTCAGATAAAAAAAGCAGTAGAAGTTTGCAACCGAGAAAAAGTAGATTTAGTTCTTCATGCCGGTGACTTCGTTTCCCCCTTTACTGCTTTGGAATTTAAAACTTTAAATTGTCCTTTTACAGGTGTATTTGGAAATAACGACGGAGATAAACTTTACCTTCGAGAAAAATATAAGGAGATAGGAGAGCTTTATCCTGCGCCATATAATGTGAGTATAAATAGAAAAAATATTATTATGCTTCACAAAGAAAAATTGATTGACGCCTTGGCGGAAGGTCAGAAATATAATGTGATTATATACGGCCATACCCACCAAACTGATTTGCGTAAAATTGGAAAGACGCTTATTATAAACCCCGGAGAATGCGGGGGTTGGCTAACCGGTAAAAGTACCATTGCCTTATTGAACCTGGAAACTTTAGAGGCAAAAATTATAGAATTAGCCTTTAGCTAATTTCACATATTCTATAGAAATGGCTTGCCAGTTACCTGGTTAGTTGCTTAATTGTTCTCCTCCTACTTTCTCCCATATAATGGTCCAAAATTATGACAGGCTCTAAAATCTGCAGATTCTAAATCAGAGGTACCAAAAGAAGCCCAGGCCTTCGGTCTGAAAATCTGCTCATCGGGTACATTGTGCATAGCGACCGGTATCCTGAGCATCGAGGCCAGAGTAATCAGGTCTTTCCCGATATGTCCATAACTGATCGCTCCATGGTTTGCTCCCCAGTTGTTCATCACCGAATAGACAT